>NZ_CP152019.1:300000-600000 GCF_038622445.1 Sporosarcina sp. FSL K6-1522 | reverse complement strand
CCTAATCTTAACCTAAGGGTGATAATGTGAAGGAAATGACTTCAAATGACTAGAGTGGAGGCGGAGAATTTGAGCAAAATCTTGCCACCTGTTGAGCAAAAACAGATTGTGCCACAAATGTCTGTCGGGGCTTGGATAGTAACTTTTTGTTGTTGGCAATTCCATTGGTGAATATTGTACTCATTTTTGTCTGGGCTTTCGACGCAAGAAGTGTAAGGCGCAATGATGTTATCGATAGGGTAGGAGACTACTAAATTATGCGACATTGGGAGCATTAGAAAGTTGTCCCTGCATAATAATTAGATTAAACGTAAACAAATCGTAGGAACGGATCTATATTCATTTTTAGAATCATATATTTTTTACAAAAGTGACTAAACAACCTGTTCTTAAAATTGATAGATCAAGTTGTTTAGTCCGACTTTTATGTTTTTAATAAATGATTAATCTATGAGTTGTCAATTGTATTTCTCAGTCCTTCAAAAGAATTATGGTAGGTTCTATAATTAAAAAATCTATCATTTATAAATAAAATTAAACTCGACCAATCTTGTAAATTGTAAAGATCATCAAAATAAAAAAATTTATCATTATCAATATTTTCCTCGTAGTTATCTGACACTATTAAATCAGCTTGTTTAATATCATCCGTAAAAACTAGCCCATCGGTATTGAAAAATTTCAGTATTCTGGATTTAACTACACTAGTACTAAAACAGTCTTTTGATAATTGAATATAAATCATTATTGGTTTTGCTTTGACAAATTTATCGGCTAAAAAAAATAGATACTGGGCAAAATATAAAGTTGAACTTTTAGTAAGTTTGATATTTATCTCTTTATTTATAATAAAAAAGTCTCGAATAAATTCACTTATTTTTTTTTCTATTGTTGAGAAATTTTTATTTTTAGAATTAAATCTAGAGAGCGTTGTTGATGTAACGGTATATGAAGTAAGATCGATATTTTGGAAATTTAGAAATATTAACATTAATTGCACTTGATAGATTAAAATATAGTAACTTTCGCCACCAACATTTATATTAAACGTCTCCAAAAAAGAGTCTAATAATTTTTGTGTAGCTTTAGTTAAAGGATTATCTTCAAGAATTAATTTTTTGGAAATAATGATTTTGTTTTTATCGCTATCTATATCAGAAATGAAAAAACGTAAGAGAAAATTCATATAATAATTTTCAATAGCTCTTTGCTCAGAATTCGCTATTAACTTGGAATTAAAAAAAGTCATATTAAATGACGGTGACTCAGTCCATTTTTGCATTATTACTTTAAAGGCATCATCCATTTCGATGTACTGTCCCTTTCCTTTAATACGATATACGGAGATTATTAGAAATTGTTTTATACGTATTAGTTGTGAGGAAGAGAAATTTTTTGAATTCAATTCGGTCATGTAAGTTTCGATGAAATCAGAGTAGTATGCTGAGGGAGTATCGTTTTGAAAGGGCCATTCCATACCTTTAAAAACATGAGAATATATATATATTAAAAAAAAACGAATATTCCTTTCTTCACCTACTATATTAGAAATTATTGAATCGTTATTAAAATAGATTTTTAAATCAAAACGACTCAATATTTTTTTTAATGTTTGTATCGTTTTATATACATAAGAAGAGCTTATATGAATATCCAATGATAGAGCCTCAATACTCGGATAGTGCTTCGAAAGAAGAGCTTCTAAGACACTATATTCTTGGGAGCTTTTTATATAAAATAATCTCATTTTATCAATTATTAAACCTATATTTAAATTTTTTGTAACTTCAATCTTGGTCATATTATTTGAAGTCACTATATCAATTTGTTCATTTTGAAAATTAAAAATCAAATCATTTTCCAGGTTTTTTATGTATCGTGTAGTAGAGGTCACAGAAATATTTAATAGTTCACTAATTTCAAAGATGGATAGACTCTTTTTATACAATATTAAATTTTTCAAAAGAATAAACTTTTTTTTATTGTATTGGTTAACAAAAAGATTTTCCATGACAGCATACACTCCCTACTTACTATAGTCTAAATAACTTCTTCAAATCAGAAAAGTGAATATCAATTATATAACAAAATAACGAAAAATTTTTATATTGTAAAACTTGGACTAACTCCCTTAAATTAGACTTATTCTAGCGGTCAAATATGGGTTTCTTAATAAAAAAATCATATAGAAAATTTAAGGCAATAAATATTATCATAGTTTTGTATCAAAATATTATTTTTTTTTGGGAAATTATTCATATATATAAAGAGGCGCGGTGCTTGGTTAGTTTGTAGAATGGGGTACAAGTTGTTATTAACTCATGTCAGTTGCCTGTGTTGCCTGTGTTAATAACCTCTTAATAAAACAGGGAAAGGAGGAGTCTAAAACAGAGAAAGGAGGAAAGGAGGAGAAAGCATCAAAAAAATTTTAGTTATCCTGATAGCTATCATTACATTTACTCATTTGGGTATACTAGTTGCATTTTCGGAAACAGCTTATACGATTGCAACAGCGAATAGTACAAACCAAGACCAAGAGGATTTTGATGAAGATCAAGATGGTTCTAGCCAAGACGAAGAGGACTTGGATGAAAATCAAGATGGTTCTAGCCAAGACGAAGAGGACTTGGATGAAAATCAAGATGGTTCTAGCCAAGACGAAGAGGACTTGGATGAAAATCAAGATGGTTCTAGCCAAGACGAAGAGGACTTGGATGAAAATCAAGATGGTTCTAGTCAAGACGAAGAGGATTTTGATGGAGATCAAGATGGTTCTAGTCAAGACCAAGAGGATGAAGAGCAAGTCAGCTCTTGCGACAATCAAAATGGACTGAATGACGGACAAGTTGACTTTATCCAAGATCAAGATCAAGAGGAACCTTGCGAAGATCAAATCAAATCTCTGCCTTTGCTTTTAGGAGTACCACTTAGTACTTTACAATACCCTGGAGTAAATGTGATTAATGAGGCATTGGGGGTTGGAAAGTCTATTCCTGGGAAATATGCTTTTCAATTTAGGTTGAGTGATAGAGTAAGTTATGAAGCATATGGTTATAGCACATCCTACTCAAACAGATACAGGTATAGAAAGGGTACTGGAAACCCTAGTAAAAGTGCCTATGTTTTAGTAAGAAACGCTGGGATTTATAATGACTCATGGATTGATTTACGGATAAATATCTTACAAGTGGACATGAATAACTTAGACATATACGTCCCTACTACCAAGAGTTCTGCAGCAGAACAAGCAAATTTTTTAAGAATAGACTCTTCTTCCCCTATAGGTTCTTCTTCAAAAGTTTCTATGGAATTTTTGAAGGCGGGTACTAATGAAAAAGTCAATATTACAGGCATGTGGAATTTTAAAAGGTTAAATAATTATAAATCTATTGATTTAAAACCAGATAACTTTTTAACTTCCCTCTTTGTTTATGATACAACAAAGATTAATTACATGGACAACATTGATGGTACAGTAAATTTTGTTGGAACTGTTATAGGTGAAAAAAAAGATACAAATATGACGATTCTCTTTGAAGATATAGATGAGTTTCCTATTACTATAAATTCAGAAAAAGGATTAGGTTACCTAAAGTACGAAAGGGATCCAATTTCAAAAATTGAATTGCCGGCACCAGATATTATAGGGGAGGTAACTATCGATGATTCAAGAGAATTGCGTTACCATATCTATCAAACCATACCGGCACAATCTATGGCTGCTTTTAACCCTCGATTAGTAATTATTGAAAGCGAAGTAAATCCTCATTTTACTATTAAAAGTGTAGATATTAAGGGATTAAATGGTGAGAATTATAATTCCTTTTTCACAGTTTCCCAAACGGGGAATAAAATCTCTCTTGTTGCAAATAATCCAGTGGCACCTGATTTTCAGGACAAAGTATTTGATATAAAAATACTGGGCTCCTTAAAAACAAATTCTGACTATCTAAAACTCTATAAAAATGGATATCTTGAAGTACCAGTATCAGCCCGAGTTTTCAGCGATACTAGTGCAATAGGGCTTCTAAGCGAACCCACTAATGCTAGGGTACTGTATAAGGGAAAACCAACAGGATATCCGGTACCTCAAACGGTAAGAAAAGGGACAGATTTAACCAAAATGGATATCAGTAAATTTATTTCAAATTTATCAGTTGACACTAACGCAGCTGTTGATCTGCCTATTCGAGTTGTTGGCTTAGAAAACATTCCTAATACAGCAATAATAGGAGACTATATGGTTACAGTAGTCATTGAAACAGCGCAAAAAGTACAGGCGAGAATTCAAGTACCCATCTATGTGCGTAATGAAGAAAGTCTCAAATTAATAGATATACCTAAAATAATATCTTTTTCCACCATCAAAGTACCTAATAAAAGGAAATACTACAATCGCACATTTATGGAGGGGAGTGTAGCAGTTGTTGATACACGAACAAACAAAAACAAATGGTATGTATATGTAAAGGTACTAACACCTCTCACTTCACCAAATAATAAAGAATTAACAGGGACATTGGTTTACACGCATTCTAATGGAAGGTCTGTAAGATTAAATAGTAGTTTGTACGAAGTGCTCTCTGAAACAGCTTTGGATGATAAACCAGTTAAAATGGATTGGAAAGCAAATGAGGGCATTCGACTATACCTAGAACCTGGGCCTAATATAGAAAAAAACCAAAAGTATCAAGGTGAGTTAGAGTGGACCTTAACAGACGCACCTATCTAGAATTTTTGCCTAAAAACAAAACACATATGATTATTAGGAGGATTACACATGAAACTAACAAAAATAGCAGGAACAGTACTTTTTTCATCTATACTACTAACTGGAGGAACTACATCCTTTGCTGCAGTAGCTGGCAATATGAATTCCCAAACCGATGTGACATTTATTGAAGATAATGAATCTGTTCCCCCAGTAAATCCAACAGATCCGACAGATCCAGTAGAACCAGTAGATCCAACAGATCCAACTGATCCTCATGAGCCAGGAACACCAGGACCATTGAGTATTGATTATGTTTCAAATTTTCATTTTGGTGAACAAAAACTAACTGGTGGAGACAAGACCTATTATGCAAAATTAGATAAAGTAAAGAAAGTGCCAAGTGGGGAAATCATTGACGTCCCTAACTATGTACAGGTGACGGATAATCGTGGAACAAATGCAGGTTGGAAATTAAAGGTGAAACAAAATGGGCAATTCAAAACGAATACTAATGTAGAATTGGAAAATGCCCAATTGAAATTAAGTAATCCTGTTGTAAACTCTTTAACAAATATGACATATGCCCCTAGTGCTTTTAATGTAACGTTAGATCCATCAGGTATTGAACATGATGTAACGACAGCAGCAGCTGATAAAGGTATGGGTACTTGGACGACAGCTTACGGAGGTGATAATCTCCAGGGTGCAGAGAGTGTTTCTTTGTTTGTCCCAGGTTCATCGAAAAAAGAAAAGGAAAAATATTCTACAACATTGACTTGGATTTTAGAAGATACGCCAAGCTGATCGCAATATGAGTAGCTGTTAAGTAGCTTTAAACCTATTACTAACAAATTTCAATTGTATAAATGCTAACCAAATAACTTCAATAGAAAAGAGATAGACGTCTTATCTCTTTTCTATTTATTAAACCCAGATTTAAGAGAGGTCTACACTATGAAATTAATGTGGAAGTCACTAAGTTCTTTATTATCGGTCATCATTTTATTCTCTTTGATCAATACGAAGGGATATGCAGCGGAACTAAAATTTGCCGTCACTGCTGTAATTCCTGACAATCAAATTGATAAATCTCAAACCTATTTTGATTTAAAAATGAAACCGGGTCAAAAACAAACGATTCAAGTTGAATTGGAAAATGCAACAGCTAAAGATATCGTAGTCGAAACTTATGCGAATACAGCTACTACAAATGACAATGGAATCACTGATTATAGCGTGACGGATCCTCAACTAGACAAAACACTTAAAATTCCATTTTCTGAAATTACAACCGTAGAAAAAGAAACAAAAGTTCCAGCAAATAGTACAGTATCTCTCGATGTAACTATAGAAATGCCCGAAGAAACCTATGATGGAGTTATTTTAGGGGGTCTTTATTTTAAAGAAAAAGAGACAAAAAAAAAGGTGGAAAAGTCTGATGATGTACAAATTGAAAATAAGTTCGCTTACACAATAGGGGTATTATTAAGAGAAACAGATAAAATCATAAAACCAGATATGGAATTAAATAAAATACAACCAGGACAGATTAATGGACGCAATGTAGTAGTAGCGAATTTACAAAACACACAGCCAGCCATGCTAAAAAATTTAAGCGTAGATGCAGAGATATACAAGGAAAAAGGAAAGGCCATTTTACACTCGGCTAAGGGCGAAAACTTACGAATGGCTCCAAACTCTAACTTCAATTACAGTATTGATTTGGAAAATTCAGCATTCAAACCTGGGACATATCGTTTGGAGATGAAAGCAACAGACGGAGATCAGATTTGGAAATGGTCAAAAAAATTTATAATTGAGGGGAAAGAGGCTAAAGAATTAAATAGTACGGCACTAGAAGCAAAAACAAATTATACCCTATATTATCTGATAAGTGGATTTATATTGTTACTATTATTACTAGTATTGGTTTATCGCTTAGGAAAACGCTCTAGGATGCAAGGAGAAGACCCTCCTTCGAGTGAGTAGAGTGTTGCGAAAAAATGGGACCTGATGGAATTGTTAATTTTATCAGGTTTTTTCTACACGTTAGCTAAAATGTCTTGTCGAAATTTTTAGTTATCTAGGCTTATTATATAACGTGTAACCAATTCTAGTAAATAAATCTGCTAAATACCTAAATTTATGTATTTTGAATCTCAACAGCTGAGAAAAATGTTGCGAATTTTAGAAAAAAACCTAATGTAGGTGAAAAAACAAGTGATTAAATCTTTACAGCCCTATATCGAAAAGCATTTAGACTACATTGTAGATCGATTTTATAAAAGTATTGTAACGGAGTGATTAATAATGCTTATTTTTTAACGAGGAAACGAAAAAAATTAAAGAGCATGCTGAAGAACAAATGAAAGCAGTGGGCGAGCAAATTGGAAATGCATCTGAAAATGCATCTGAAAATTTAGCTTCCATTACTGAACAAACAAATGCTGCGTATCAACAATTAAAATCCCAATGCGAGGGAATGTTGGAAATATCTAGTACCAGAACTAAGCTGTCTACTCTTGCAGAAGAAAGAGCTGAAGATGTGAAAGTTCAAATAAAAAAGCAAAATAATAATATGATAGAAATTTATAAATCAATTAATAATATATCTAGTGATGTCATAGAGTTATCAAAAATTACAAACCAAATGCACAATTTAATCGATATAGTCACAAAAATTGCGGATCAAACGAATTTATTAGTCCTAAATGCTGCAATTGAGGCGGCTAGAGCAGGAGAACGTGGGAAGGATTTTACCATTGTAGCAACAGAGGTGAAAAAATTATCTGAGGTGACTAAAAATTCCGCCACGGAAGTCGATCAGTTAATATTAACGACAATAGTTAATGTAAGAACACTCACAGATGAACTTGCAACTTTTATTAGGACGTAACTGAAGGAAATAAGAAATGAGGTATTAAAAATGCATCTAGTACAGGCTAAAGAATTATATAGAGTCTTAGCTTTATCAAGTGAAATACATGATAAAGATATAGTAGACCATCTTCAAGGAGTGCAAAAGTTAACAGAAAAATTCATGGCTATTCTAAAACAAAGTAAAAAATATAAATTAACTGAGGAATATGTTAATGAAATAGTATTATGCAGTGTCCTCCATGATATTGGTAAATCTGGTATTCCAGAATCTATCCTATATAAACCAGGACCACTGTCATTTTTCGAAAGAAAAATAATGGAAATGCACCCTCTCATTGGTGTCGATATCTTATTGAAAATTTCAAAAGAGATACCTAATGGATTTGTGAAAGACTGGGAAACGGCAATTAATGTTATCAGATATCACCATGAAAAATGGGATGGAACTGGTTATCCTATGGGATTAAAAAGAGAACAAATTCCTCTAGAGGCTCGGATAATTGCAATTGTAGATGTATATGATGCTCTAATTAGAAAAAGATCTTACAAAAATTCTTGGACAACTACTGAAGCTATAGCCTATTTAGTGGATAACAAAGGAATTCATTTTGATCCTTATTTGGTGGAGATATTTATTGAAAAAGTGCTTAAAGATAGTAAAAAAGAACAAAACAATACTGTAATACTTGAATTTCCTAACGAATACATTATATCTAGGCCAAGTACTTTAAAGAAATAAAAGCCATATGAGATAAAGTCACATTGATAAAGAGTCAGGAGAAACTATATGAGATCAAAAAGTATTATAAAAACGTTAGACAGCGCTGGTTGTATGGGTATCCCTGGAAATCCACGAAAGTCTGCTAAGATTGATAAGGGGGATGCTCTGAAAAATTTTATTGACAGCGAGAAAATTATTTTGGCGAAATATAAGTCTAATAGTAAGTGTATAGTAACAGGAGAAACTTCTGAGAATGATTTTAAGTTGCGTAGCGGAGGAATAGTTATAAGTACTGAAGGTGCTAGAGATTTACTTTGTAAAATTAATAACGTAATACCGTTTTGAAAATAAACTCCCCATTGTGCTGGGAGTAAAAATGAATCATTTGTAATATTATGACATGTAACTATAAAAATTTTAAACAAGTCAATCGACTCAGTTTAAAGGAAATCCCGAATAGTGAATTACTTAAAAGTAACTTTATTCGGGATTTCACTTTTTTTCACTTTGTTCATTTGAAAAGTGGAAAGTATAAACTTTTGCTCAAAAACAAATGCCTACTTGTAATTTTTAAAATGGTAAGAATCTAAATATCTTTGCTGCAGCATTAACGTTATTTGCTATATCCAAATCAAATAACCCTTCAAATCTTATCTTTTTAATCACCTTATTATCCACTATCAAGAGCTTTTGTTTGTATAATTGTTTTTATATTTTACTCCAACAAACTTCCTTTTTCATACTCTTTTACACACCGATAAAAAGTATTTGGTTTTAATTCAAGGCGCCGCGTTCCTTCAGTAGCAGTAATCAATCCAGATCGCCATTCATCATACACGTTAACAAAATAATCCCTATTAATTTCATACTTGCGTCGACCAAATTTGATGCCGTTAGTCCTTGCTATTTCTATTCCTTCTGCCTGTCGTTGCTTACTTTTTTTGCGTTCTTGTTCGGCAACATAAGATAATAAGCTTAAAAATTGATCTTCCATTAGCTTCCCGAGATCGCCTATATTCAGGGGTTTTCTACCATGAAATAAAATTTCATTCTCCAATATTATAATATCTACGTTTAACTCTCTTGTAATGTATTTCCACTCTTGAATTATTCCGTCATAATCCCTCCCCATTCGGTCTAGTGCATCAAAATATAGTAAATCTCCTTCACGTATGACCAATAACATTGCCTGACACTGTGGTCGATCAAAATCTTTACCACTTTACTTGTCAACGAAAATATAACGATCTTCAATACCAAGTGCACGCATTTTTTTATTTGTCGTTCTGGATTTTGATCTTTAGCGGAAGCATGAGCATATCCTAATCTTGAAAAAATTTTCCCCATTTCAAATTATTTGTGTCAAAAATTATATCAATTAGGTGACATATTGCAAAATAAAAAATATACTTTATGAAATAAAAGTATTAGGCATTTTATAAAGTGTCATAAAGCATACTTTTTAAAAAGCGATGCTGGCAGGAGGGATTCGGATGACTATACGCAACTCTGATCGTTTTATTATCGCATTTAATCGCATTGAGAAATCGTTAGAGAAAATCAGTGGTCTGAGCAATTATATGCCTTTTTCCCGTTTGATCGATAAAACGAAAAATATGAATGCCATTATTCGGAAGTTTGAAGTGGATTTACGAGAATGTGCAGATTTGCGCAATGCGATTGTTCATCGGCGAACGGATATCGATTATGCGATTGCCGAGCCACATGACAATATTGTTGAGCTGATTGAGTATATCGAACGAGAGTTGTCTAAGCCTGTAACGGTTGGCGATATGTTTCAACGAAAAGTGCATACATTGCGAGCGTCTGATAGTCTTGAAAAGGGTTTGAAACTTATACATGAACAAAGATTCAATCAGATTCCAATCTATGAGAATCGTAAATTCATCGGTTTGATCACCGCTGTAGGTATTACGTATTGGCTTGCAGATAAAGGGACAGAAGAAATCATTTCCCGGGAAATGCCGACATTGCTCGACATTTATTATCACGAAAAGCAAAAGAATACGTATCGATTCGTCGAAAAAGATCTCTCGGTTTATGAAGCTGAGGAATACTTTAGAAAGTCTGTTGTCGGTGGGAAGCGACTCGAAGCACTTCTGATTACCGAAAATGGTCGCCCTGAAGAAAAATTATTAGGGATTATTACGCCACTTGATTTGATGAAAATTGATTGAAAAAAGCTGTGTTTGATTCATAAATAGTGAATCAAACACAGCTTTTTTGTAGGTTAGGAATATTTCTCTGCACTGGACGAATTGCTTTTCGAGTCATGATGAACCTTTTCTTCTCGCAGTTCCATGCGTAAATCTTCTAGAGAAATGGCATCCACCGTTTGCATATCCTCGTGCATGTCGTAGATGCTTTCTTTGTCGGTGCGAAGATTTTCGGGATTGTCCATGTATGGCCCATCAGCATCTTTTCGATCTTGTTCTGTGAACACTTTTTTCTTTGTCATTTGGATGATGTTCCTTTCAAAAAAATGATTGTCTTTGTATCGTTTCCTGATTTTCGCGAATGATACATATAACAACGTTTTGGATAGATAGGAGGCGTTTCTTGATGAAGAAGGAATATTTGATTAAAAAGGGGACTAAGAAGGCTAAAAAGAATGGTCCTGAAGAAATGGATAGCAGTGTAGAGCGTGGGTTAAGTGGGGAGTTACTAGACAATCAAGACCATCAGCTGAATGATGAAGGGACAATTCCGCGCTTAAATACGAAGAATTTATAGCTTGAAAAAAGAGCGCTCCTTCAAGGAATCGCTCTTTTCATCTTATTTTTTGTCATTCAATTTTTCTTTCAAGTCTCCGATTTTCTCTTGTGCTTTGCCCTTCAGCTTATCGAGTTTCCCGCCAGCTTGAAGTGAAGAATCGCCCAGTATATTGCCGATTTGATCCTTTACTTCACCTTTTACTTTGTTGACCGTTCCTTTGATCTTATCGGAGAGTCCTTTATCACTCATCTTGTAGCCTCCACTTTTTGTCTGATAGCATTCTATACCCGACTGAAAGTGGTATAAACATTTTTGTTGAATAACAGGTTAGATAGGGGTATGAAAGTGGGTATAGTAAGCAGAAGACGATAACTAGAAGGGAGAGATAGTGATGATTGAAGACTTTAATGTTCGAAAAGAACTGTTTGAAGCCACACAGTATGAAACTCTACACTTTGCCCTAAGGTTAGATGACAAAGAATACCAAGGCCATTATAAAAGCGGGGAAGTCAATTGGTTTCAAATGCAACCAGAGCAAGAAAACCATGAGATTCCACTTGGAGAGTTGGAAGAGGAAGTGAAACGCCGAATTACCGAGTGGAAAGAAACTTGGGTGCAGTAAAGAAGCATACCGCAAAATGTTTAACAATCCATAAAGTGCACCACACTTCTAAGTAGGAGGAGGTGCACTTTTTGTATGGAGCAGCAATCTACTTTTGAGATCAAAACCATTGTGCATAAAGCTGATTCCATCTATTTCACTTGGCATGATTGTGGCGGGATGTATAATGTCTATCGAGACGGCGACCATTTGTATGAAGGAACTGTTGCGGAGTTTAGTGACGGCGATTTCAAACATGCCAAAATGTATACGTATAGCATTGAGCGGGTAGTAGATGGGGGTGTTGTCGATGTCATTGCATTACAAACATCGGCGTTTGCGGAGCAAAAAAGCAAACAAAATCCACTGCAATCACTCGTTATGACGACGATTGTTGCAAAGACGCAAATGGTGTTGGTATGGGAAGATATAAATGGTGTCGATGGGTATGAGGTGTTTCGCAATGGAGTTTATATGAAATCAGTGGATAGTAATTATTATATAGATCGAGATTTTTCGTTGGATGAAGCGTATACCTATACGATTCATTCGCAGCGTCCTCTTGTGAAATCAGCAGAACGATTTAATGTGAGTAAGTCCATTGCATCACAAATTTTCGGTCTGTTAAATCCTGTTTCATCACAAGAAGAGACTGCGGTGGAAGTGTTTACGGTGACGAAGATGATTGCCAAGCCGAAAGAATTGTTAGAATCCGTTGAAGTAAAAAGTTGTCGGGTTCGTGTGACTAATCGATGGCAATTGCGTTATACAACCTTTCTAACGGAGGAATGGGTCGTGAATCCGAATGTGCTGTCGCGGCATCATTATTTTAAAGGTGACGGCAGAGGGTTTGATTCGCACGGGGAGAGTTATCGTACGCGTGTTGATATTGAGCTTGCTTATGACGAGAAAGGTGCGCCTTTGACGTTTACGAAGGTAGTGGGTCCATCACTTGCGTATAGTCGTTTGAAGCAATTTCTCAAAAAGGCCACGGCATCTCATGAGGGCATTGATTTGCAACGGCTGGATCATGGTGAAGAGGAGGTTGGCTTTCATCTTACGCATGCTGTCGGTAACCCCCTGACAACCGCTCCGGAAATTGATTATGTGGTGCATGCAGTTCTACGGCGAGATGGTACCTTTGATATAGCGGGTGTTCACGATCAAGCGCCACATCATGAAGTGTATATGGTGCGTGGTGAGAGCGATATATGGTTGCCTATTCACCAAGCAGAAAGCAAAGGGCTTGCGTGGATGTCGCGCGTTATTGCGGGACAATATTGGCGTTGTTCGAGTTTTGGGTGAAGTTGCAAGTTGGGGAGGCTGTAGAAGCTTTCCTATTTTTTATGGAAAATTGTTCAATCTTTCGTGAAGCGACCCCTTTGACAAGTGAAGCTAGGTCTGATAAAATTATCTTGAATTCGAGATATAATACGAGCGTCATCGGAGGTACCTTTAATCGACATTAATTCCTTTTGAGGTGCACGAAATTGATTCGACAAGGAGCGATTGATAGATGAAACATATATTTAAACAAGGAACAGATACAACGAAACCAGTTTTACTAATGCTACACGGAACGGGCGGGACCGAGCAGGATTTGTTGCCACTTGCGGATTTAGTGGATCCGCAAGCGTCAGTGTTAAGCGTTCGAGGGAATGTGCTGGAGAATGGGATGCCACGCTTTTTCCGTAGATTAGCAGCGGGTGTTTTTGACGAGGAAGATTTACGGTTCCGCACGCAGGAGTTGAACGCGTTTTTGGATGAAGCAGCTGAACAATATGGGTTTGATCGATCTGCAATCATTGCGATTGGCTATTCGAATGGGGCTAATATTGCGGCGAACTTGCTATTCCATTATGCGGATGCTTTAAAAGGTGCGATTCTTCATCATCCAATGGTTCCAGGACGTGGCTTTGATTTGCCGAACTTGCAAGACGTTCCTGTATTCATTGCCGCAGGAAAAAACGATCCGATGTGTCCGGCTGAGGAAGCGGAAGAGTTGGATGAGCTGTTAACAGGAGCAGGTGCACAAGTGAATGTACATTGGGAAATGAACGGCCATTCGTTGACGCGAACAGAAGTAGATGCGGCGGCGGAGTGGTACGCAACGCGGTTTGGTAATTAAATGAATAACGGAAATGGTGAATAATAAATGGGCTATCTATACAAGCTATTTGGGAAATCGATGAATAGGGAGATGGAGAATACGACAAACGTAAAAACAGCAATCGTCTACTATAGCTCAGGCGGGACAAATTATCAGTTGGCACAATGGGCAGCTGAGGCAGCGAAAGAAGTGGGTTCTGAAGTACGGTTAATGAAAGTCGCTGAAACAGCACCGCAAGCGGTAATTGATGCAACACCAAGTTGGAAAGCAAATCATGAAGCAACAAAAGACGTTCCAGTTGTGACAGGCGATGATTTGGAGTGGGCAGACGCCATTATCTTTAGTGTACCGACGCGTTTTGGGAACATGTCGAGCCAAGTTCAAGCTTTTATCGACACGTTAGGTGGACATTGGTTCCAAGGTAAGCTTGCCAATAAAGCAGTTAGTGCAATGGCTTCTGCAGGCAACCCACACGGTGGACAGGAAGCGACAATTCTATCTCTTTACACGACAATGTATCATTGGGGCGCAGTTGTTGCAGCGCCAGGTTTCACGGATCCGGTAACGTTTGCAGCGGGAGGCAATCCGTATGGCACAAGCGTAACAGTTGGGCAAGATGGGAAAATAGTAGAAGACGAAGCAGCCATTAAAGCGGCAGTGCATCACCAAGCGAAACGTACGGTGAAAGTGGCCGAAGCGATGACATATTTTAACGCATAATAGATGTAATGAAAAAACCGATCTACGAGGGTCGGTTTTTTCGTGATTCAAGCGGGGAGTGCACAGAGTAGTTTGTTAACCTTTCAAATCATAAGTCGCTCGGAGATGGCAGGCAAGCTGAACTTTGAGGGAGTCCTCGTAGTCGTTTAGGTTCAGCTGCAGTAGTTGTTCAATTTTTCGGATCCGTTGATACAGTGTGTTGATGTGGATATGCAGTTTTTCCGCCGTTTTTGTAGCGGAACGATTGGTTTCAAAATAGATGAGAAGTGTATCTTCCAGCTCTGTTTTTCCATTGTTAGCAGATGATAATGGAGAAAAGACTTCATCGATAAATTGTTCGATTTCCTCGGTGGATTGATTTAAAAAAAGTCGGTTGAGTCCGATGTCCTCATAGCGAATAATGGCTGTGCTGTTGCGTGTAGCTAAGTAAGACAGTGTTTTGGTAGCTTCTTCATATAGTTTTTTGATAGAGTGCAATCCTTTATACGTTGTACTCACTCCTCCTCGCAAAGCAGGATTTCCGCTCTTTTCCCATTCTTTTTGTAAGGATTGGAAGTCGTAACAATCGCTGTTTGCTACAACGGGTGCGAGGAGGACAACACGATTATGCAAGCCGTAGATCATCGTTTCTTTCGTGTGAAATTGGCTTTTCATCTTCAATATAAGATGATGGATATCGATTTCAAGCAACTGCAAATCTGTATAACTAGGTATTTCAAAAATAGCGATGAACCAATGTGCGGTAGCAGTTAGGCCGAATTCTTTTGCCAATATAGCTAGATGGTCGGCGTTTTGGGCATCAAGTAAGGCTGAAAATTGTTCGTGCGTTTTTTTATAAAAATATTCCGTGACGGTTTGATTTTTTATTAATTCTAACACGAGAATCGGACTGCCTTGTTCGAGTGTAATGCGGTCCGATTCGGTGATCTCCTCGTCTACTGCAACGAGAAAGCAACCGAGAAATACAAATCGATTGTAAATGGGATACAAATAGACATTCACAGCAGAACGATTTGAGTGGAGAAGGAGTGGCTTTCTTCTCGTTGAAAAAATATTTTTTAATTCAATGGAATCGAAGTGTAGTTCTTCGTTTGGACTATGAATATAAAATTTGTCTTCGATGACATTGAAAAAGGATAGGGGAGCATGAGTCATTTGGTCAAATGCCCGGATGATTGCTTCAAGTCCTTTGTTTTCTAATGAAAGATTCGTCATTGTTTCATGGACGTCATGTCTTTTTTGAAGTTCAAGATTTTGTTTTTCGAGCTGTGCACTTAACTGTGTAATTTCATGGAGGCGCTGATGGGCTTCTGTATAATAGCGTGCATTTTGGATGGCGATGGCAGCTTGTTCAGCAAAGATTTGTAATAAAAGTAGATCGTGGTCATCCAATATTTTTTTACGACGCCATTGGTGGGTAATCATGATGCCGATTCTTTTCCCTTCGATAGCGATTGGGACACAAATGGCGGCTTCGGGAGAATTTGCGGCCGATGTGATGTGCTCGAAGTTTGTCTTGGAAATGTTGAAGCGATCCATTTCTCCGAACAGCTCTTCTTTGGAATTGAAGATTCGTCCGATACCGTCCTCAAACACTTTGCCAGTAACTGATTCTCCTGGTTTTACGCGGAATTTATAGATGTTTTCATTAAAACCGATTGGTGCTTTTGGGAGTAATAGTTGAGTAGCTGGATCGTACAGTAGTAAATAGCCTGCATCCGTGGCGGAAATGACTCTGAGTGCATTGCGCATGATTTTTTCCAGTACTTTATCGAGATTGAGGGTGGAAGTAATGGAGCGAATACTATCGACTAAAATACGTAGTTCGTCGTCTATTAATTTGCCATGCAATAAAGAATGTTTGTCGTTGTTTGTTGACAATGCCGTCAACCTCCATTCAATTATAGATAAATAACTACTAATAGGCTTTAAATTATAGATAAACACACATTGTCGTCATTATAATCCAAGTGTATAGTATTAAACATCATTATAAAAGATTTAAGATTCAGAAATATGGAAGCGTTTTCATATAACGGTTGCCACGGTTTATCTTCATTCATCAAATCTTTTTGTACTGAAAGCGAAGCGTCAGCTACAGAAAACTTCATCTCGATAGTTGGCGAGATGAATGCGGTTTTGTTTTACTGTTCGGTGGGTGTTCAAACGCTGGCTGAACGAAGATACAGCCTTTGGCGGATGTCACAGATTTTTTAGAGGAGTTTTTCGAGCGAGCTCGAAAAAAATCTGGACGCAATTACGCCGAGGCGTAATTGATCGGTTTCTAATAAAAAGAAATGAGGGGAAGAAAGATGGAACAAGTGATGAAAATAGCAAATAGTTTCCCGGTTTGGCTGATAGCGTCTCTTATTATCGGTATCGTTATATTTCAGGCAGTTGTCTTTATCAGACTTGCTTCTAGAACGGCTCCCTCTGTTGGATTGACAAGCAAAGAGGTGAAATCGGTCGTACGGACAGGGGCAATTAGTTCGTTAGGACCTTCTTTTGCAATTATTATCGTGGCGATTTCCTTGATTACGTTTCTCGGCAATCCCGTGACACTTATGCGCATTGGGATTGTTGGATCTGCTCCTATTGAAACGGTTGGTGCTAGTCTCGGGGCTCAAGCAGCTGGATCAGAACTTGGTTCGTCGACGTTCACTGCGCAGGCATTTACGACAGCAGTTTGGGTCATGTGTCTTGGCGGAATGGGCTGGTTATTGTTTACGGCGTTATTTACAAAGTCATTAGGGAAATTTCAACAGAAAATTGCAGGAAAAAGTAATAATGCGCAATTGTTAAGCATCGTCTCGACTGCTGCAATGATAGGGGCTTTCGGTTATTTTGGTGCAGGCCAGATGGTGAAAGGAATCAATGAGACCATCGTATTTATCGTCGCATTTCTAATCATGCCGGTTATTTTAGGCGCTTCCAGTAAGTTTAAACTTGGTTGGTTGCGTGAATGGTCTCTCGGAATTGTCATTGTCGTGGGCATACTTATCGGATTATTACTACTTTAAACGGGGAAGGTAGGAGAGGGATATGGCGATGATTAATGAAGTAGAAACGAAAGCGATGACACAGGATGCTTTACAAACGAACGCAACGGATAGAGCAATTGATTTTGAAACGTTTCATAATAAGTCGCATTTTTGGGGCCGTTTGACGATTTGGAGTGTTATTGTATTGACGTTGGCTTTGCCTATGTACTTATCGTTTGTTCTTGGCTTTCATCCAGGATGGGCAACAATCTTGTCGGGATTCTCTGCCTATGCAGCGGTTGTTGCAGTCGTATGGGTCATTGAGCCAATTAGTTATTATCCTGTTTTAGGTATTTCGGGGACATATTTAGCATTTTTAACAGGTAATATTGGAAATATGTGTTTGCCAAGCGCGTCCATCGCGCAAAGTGTTGTTGGTGCTGAACCGGGGACGAAAAAAGGAGAAGTAACGGCAACGCTTGCGATAGCAGCAGCCTCAATTGTGAATACTGTTGTTCTGGTATTTGCTATTCTTTTTGGTTCGTATCTCATCGCGCTGTTGCCGGAAACGTTAACAGCAAGTTTCCAGTTTGTCTTGCCAGCCATTTTCGGAGGCGTAATTGCCCAATTTGCTATTAAGAAACCATTATGGGGTGTCGTTGCGCTAGCTATTGGATTATTTGTCAATTTAGGTCCAGTACCAGCTTCGTTGAAAACATTTCTGTGTATACTAGGGACAGTCGTTGCTTGTATACTGCTTGAGAAGTTAAAAAAGCAAAAAGAGGCGTAAGAATCGTGGGATTTTAGAAAGGGAGAGGATCGAGATGGGACAACCAGTGAAAGAAGTGCTTAAAACGAAACGGCAACTAATGGAGATGCTTGAAAGTAGAGCGGATGAAATGATTGCAATTCGTCGCCACTTGCATGAGCATCCAGAGTTATCTTTTAAAGAAGAAAAGACAGCGCAATACATTGTGGATTTTTATAAAGGAAAAGATGTAGAAGTTTTAACGAATGTAGGCAATGGTTACGGTATCGTTGTGACGATTAAAGGTGGAAAACCGGGGAAGACGATTGGACTGCGTGCAGATTTTGATGCACTACCCATTCATGAAGAAGCCGATGTACCTTTTAAATCGAAAAACGATGGTGTCATGCACGCGTGTGGACACGACGGACATACTGCCTATATGCTCATTCTTGCAGATTGCTTGATTCAGCTGAAATCTTCTATTGCCGGAACGATTAAAATTATTCATCAGCATGCGGAGGAAACACCGCCGGGTGGAGCAAAGAGTATCGTTGAGTCGGGTGCACTAGATGACTTGGATTTGGTATTTGGCACGCATTTGTTCCCGACACATCGAGTTGGAACAATCGGCTATCGTAGCGGTTATGCGATGGCGGGGAGAACGTATTTCAAGCTGGTCATTCAAGGCAGTGGCGGACATGGCTCTTCTCCGCATCAATCGAATGACCCGATTGTTGCGGGTGCGCATTTCGTGACAGCGATTCAGACGATTGTCAGCAGAAGGTTGAATCCGTTTGAAATGGGCGTTGTGACGATTGGTTCTTTTGATGGAAAGGGCTCATTCAATGTCATTAAGGACAGTATAGAGTTGGAAGGCGATGTTCGCTATATGAATGAGGAAACGCAGCAGACCATCGAGCACGAGATTCGTCGTATTGTCAGTGGTATTGAATTGGAATTTGGTGTGACATGCGAATTGACGTATACTGCTGATTATCCGCCACTCTACAATGACCCAGCAACGACGGCAGAAGTGGTTTCTATTTTGCAACAGTCGAAGGATCAAAGTATTAAAGAAATCATTGAGTTTCCGGTCTTCTCAGGGTCGGAGGATTTCTCGTATTACTTGGAAAAAGTGCCTGGTCTGTTCTTCAATATCGGCTGTAAACCAAAAGGTGTGGAAAGAGCGTATATGAACCATCACCCGAAATTTGATATTGATGAAGATGCACTTCTCGTTTCAGCGAAGTCTGTTGCTGAAGTAGTTTGTCATTACTGCGATGTTGAATAATCGAATTGCTGGTGGGACAGCCGGTATTCATTTTCGTATGTAGTTTATCCATAATGTTGATAGAGCGGAAAAAAAGGGGCTAAAAACCATTACGGTTGATAGCCCTTTTTTATATGCTTTGCCGTCATTTTGTCTTATCCGGCCGCGGCCAGATAAAGTAGGACGCAGAGATGACGAAGTCAATGCCAAGAACGAGTGCCCATACTTTTAGTGTTCCGGATAACGCTTCCGTTCGAGAAGGGTCATTAATGAGGTAAATCATAACGACAAGGAGCGTGGCCCCGATAATAAAGGCGAGCAAATGTTGCAAGGAGCCTTTCATGGAGTGACGTGCATGCGCCCATCCCGTTTTTCGGGCGGGCTTTGTGCCTTGTTGTTGAATATAATATTGGAAGCGCTCGTCAGCCCAACGAATCATACTTTTTCCAAAGGCGATGGAGACGCCAAGGTAGACGGCGGCAATGGCATGCGCTTGGGTTGCAGTAGCCCCATTGTATAGATCAGTTGCCGTGACGACAAGGAGAAGTAAGTCGATAATAGGTGTCAAAGCAAGAAAGAAAAAGCCGAGTCGTTCACGTTTGAATAGATAGCGTGTGACCAAACCAAGTAAGATGACGACCCAAAAGCCGATTTCGCAAGCGACAATGGTCCAGGCGACAAAATTCATATAGACACTCCTTTATGTATGGCAGTTGTTTTATTTTACCATACGGCGTGCGGATTTCACGGCTATTAACAAGTTTATGATCGTCTTGGAAGGTGTTATGCCCGCCACGCACAAAAAAACAGAAAAGCCATTTAGCTTTTCCGCTCCCCACTCATTTATTCAAATATGCCCAAGCATATTGTGCGTATAATTCTGCACCTGTTGTAAGCGCATCTTCGTCGATGTCGAAGTTGCCATGGTGATGTGACCACTCCGTATCCTTTTTGGGATTACCGCTACCGACAAGTGCGAAGCTACCAGGTGCTTCATCGAGGAAGAATGAGAAGTCTTCTGCCCCCATCGTCGGTTTCTCATCATACAATACGTCTGCTCCGAATGCTTCGGTGGCAACTTGTTGAACAAGTCGAGCGCTTGTTTCTTCATTGATTACAGGTTGTGTTCCACGAATATACTCAATTTTCGCCGTTGCACCGTACATGTCGGCAACGCTTTGTGCGTATTGTGTAATGCTTTTTTCGATATGATTACGTGTGTCTGGATGGAATGTCCGAACTGTTCCTTCAATCAATGCGTTCTCAGCAATGATGTTGAAGCGTGTGCCGACGTCCATTTTACCGACAGTGAGGACGGCTGGACTTTGCGGATCGATTGTCCGAGAGACGACGGTTTGCACATTCATGACGAAGGAAGAGGCAACAAGTGCCGCGTCAATACAGTCTTGTGGAATGGCACCGTGTCCGCCTTTTCCTGTGAAATGGACTTTGAAAATATCTGCTGCCGCAAATGAAGGGCCTGGTGAGCAAGCTACTTTGTGTGTCGGCATTTGCGACCAAATGTGAATGCCAAATACATTGTCGACGCCTTCCATTGCTCCTTGCTGAACCATTGCTTTTGCCCCTTGTGCAATTTCTTCAGCAGGTTGGAATAGAAGCCGCACATTACCTGGCAGCTCGCCTTTCACAGCTACTAATGCTTTTGCGGCAATGAGTAGCATGGACGTATGTGCATCATGGCCACATGCATGCATTTTTCCTTCGATTTTCGAAGCATAGGGCACGTGTTTGTTGAGTTGTTCGACAGAAAGGGCGTCCATGTCGCCGCGTAGTGCGACGGTTTTACCGCCAGAAGCACCTTGAATTTCAGCGATAACACCAGTTGGTTCAGTCTTGCGGTAGGCAATACCAAGCTTGTCCAAGTAATCACAAACAAATGCAGTCGTTTTGACTTCTTCAAATGATAGTTCTGGCTCACTATGGAGCTTACGTCGCAATGCGGTTAGTTCGTTACTATAGTTCGCGATTGCGTCTTTTATAGTCTGATTAATCATAATGATTGAGCCTCCGTTAATTGTTTTGCTACTTCAAAGAGAATATCTGTACCGTTTGCGAGATGTCCTGCGTCTGACCATTCTTCCGGACAATGGCTGAGCCCATTTTTACTCGGGATGAAAATCATACCGCAAGCGGTGAAATCTGAGAACACCATGGCATCATGGCCAGCTCCGCTATTGATTGAACAGTAGGGAATCGTTAACGCATCACTTGCTTGCTTTAGTGATGAACGTACTTTTTCGTCTAATGCTTTCGGTGCAATATAGAGCAATTGTTCAGTAGACGTGCTAATTCCGCCGCTATCTCTAGCTCTAACGAGTGCTTCGACTTGGCGAATGGCATTTTGCACATGCGCTTCCTTACCTGACCGGATATCAACCGTAAAGACAACCTTATCAGGGATAACATTGGCGCCATTCGGGAAGACATGCAGTCGTCCGGTTGTAATCACTGTGCCGTCGCCTTCGTTTAGCGCAATAAGTGGTAAATCCGCAATGATTTGTGCTGCGGAAACGAGTGCATCTGCACGTCGATCCATCGGTGTTGTCCCCGCATGTCCTGCTTGCCCTTGGACAGTTACTTCTAATTGCGAAAGCCCGACAATTGCTTCAACGACGCCGACTTGAATACCTTTTTCCTCAAGAATAGGGCCTTGTTCAATGTGTAATTCGAGAAATGCTTTTATCGTTACGGGATGCCGGAGTTTGTCCTTTGAAGGATCTAACTGGATATCGGTCATCGCATCTGTTGCAAGGATGCCATCTTTATCGGCAAGTTTGTTAAAATCCTCCTCAGTCAATAAACCCATCATGCCCCTTGAACCCATCAGCCCACCGCCAAATCGAGACCCTTCTTCTTCCACCATTGCAATGATTTCGAGTGGATAAGTTGGTTTCAACTTGTGTTCTTGAAACAGGGCGGCAACCTCTAAACCAACGACAACACCTGCAGTTCCATCATAGGCACCGCCATTGGGAACGGAATCGAAATGAGAACCGACAATAACGGATGGAGCGTTAGCTAACGCTCCATCCAATTTGCCGAAGATATTGCCAAAGCCATCTTCTGATACATTCAGTCCATATGACGCCATCTTTTCTTTAATGTAATTTCGGGCTTGTAAATCTTCCGGACTATAAGTGAGCCGTGTGACGCCTTCACCAGGTGTTGCCGTGAAGCGGCTTAATAATTCAATATGCTCTTCAATACGTTGTTGATTTGCTTTCATCATGACACCTCCAATTCTCACAAGAATCCGACAAAGAAGCCTGCAAGGATGACTGATACAATTGTCACGCTAATGAAACCGCCGACGAGCATAGGAGGTAGCATTTGACCTGTCAACGCTTCTCGTTCTTTTTCATCTTCCGTTAACGAATTGATAACTTCGTTGGTAATAATATAGTCAGCTGGGAACCCGTACAAAGCAGTTAATGAAACGGCAAATGCCATTTCTTTACTGACTTTTAACACCTTGCCGATGAAAAATGAAAAGATGTACATACCGATAACACCCAACACAATACAACCGACAAGTGGATATAAGATTTCCATCATCATAGAAGGCGTAGCATTTTTCAAGCCATCAAAGATGAATAGCATAAGTGCCATCATTGCTAGTCCGAAACCATTCGCTTTTTGCAGCACTTGACGTTCCAAGAAGCCAACACTTGCAGCGATAATCCCGAACAATAGGCATAGCACGTACGGGCTGACTGTGACAATCGGTGCCAGTAATGTAGAAACGAGATAGGCAAGGAAACCGACAAAGGCTAGACGGAAAAATTTAAAGTAGTCCGTATTATATTTCGCGGGCATTTTACTAAATAACTTAAGTTCTTTTTCAGGTGTTGTTGTTAACACGTCGACGTTGCCACCATTTGTTGTAAGCTCGCCTTTACGATATTTTTCTAACAGCATTTTTCCTTCTTTTTTCAGTACGATTGATGTGAGCGGATAGCCTGCAAAGCCTTGCATAACGTAAATGACAATTGCAAATACAGATAATGAGACAAGCCCTGCTTCTGCAGCCCCTTCAGACATGATTAAGGCAGATACAACACCGCCAACGAGAGGCGGGATAGCAACGATGATTGTTTCAACACCGAATAACAATGTACCAATTCCGAATAGGGCAACAACAATCCCTAGAATACCAGCGAGAGAGATTAAAATGGTTTTCCATTGTTCTTTTAGTTGTTGGATGGAGAGCAAAGTTCCCATATTGGTAATAAGTAAGTAAATCATCATAGAAGCAACAGTAGGCGGTACACCAGCAAGCGAGACGATATCTTGCGGGAAAAACGTCCAATAACCGAGTAAGAAAAGAATGGCGCAGACGAAAACAGATGGAATCCAAGCCTTCGTACGGACCGCAACCACATCTCCGATAAATAGAATAGCAACGATAATGACTAAAGCAAGCATTTGAGACATAGTATTCTTCCCTTTCAGACAACATAGAATTTTTATTAAGAATACCATGAAATTTTGTCGAATAAAAGAGATTTTTGCATTTTGTATATAATATATTACGGAAATGGAGATAGGAATTATTTAGTTCAGTTTATATAGAAAAGTAAAAACCCCTTCACATATGGCCTCGTTGCCTATGTGAAGGGGTTTGCTTATGTTGTTGCTGGTAGTAATGAGTTTTTGATGTCATAGTTTTCTTTTACTTCTTCCAACCAGTTTACATATTCAGTTTGGATTTGTTTCTCAACTAATAGTTCCTTTATTTCCTTTTTGTGGTCTTCGAGAGTAGCTTCTTTTGCCTCTTTTTTATCAGTGACTTGAATGATGTGATAGCCATGTTCTGTTTTCACTGGCTCACTGATTGTCCCAGGTTTCATTGAAAAGGCGGCCTCTTCAAATTCAGCAACCATCTTACCACGAGAAAAGTAGCCTAATTCGCCACCTTTTTCAGCGCTATTGTCTGTTGAGTATTCTTTTGCAAGCTCGGCAAAATCCCCGCCATCTGCTAGTTTCTTAGCTACTTCTTTGGCTGTTGCTTCATCTTTCACTAAAATATGGCTCGCTTCAACCTGCTCTTCCTCATCGAATGATGCTTTGTTTTCTTCAAAATGGGCTTTGATGTCTTCATCGGTTACATTGGTGCGTGGTTCAAGCACTTTGCGAAGGGTTAGATACTCCTTAATGCTTGCTTTGAACTGCTTTTCCGTCATACCGCTCTGTTCTAATGCGCTTGTGAAGGCTTCTTTGCCACCGAGCATTTCGATTTGTGCGTTGAACTCAGCTTCAATTTCTTTATCTGAAATCGTAATTTTTTCTTTTTTCAACTCTTGCGCAATGACTTTGTCGTCAATCAGCGAAGAGATTGCTTGTTGGCCGGCTGATTGAACGAGTGTTTCATACAACTCATCCTTTGTGATTTTTTCGCCGCCTACTGATGCAACTGTTTCGTCCTTTGTGAAGCCTGTTGCGAGTACAAAGATAATCGCGATAATCCCAATGCCTAAAAGGGGATACAACCATTTTTTACTCATTATTTCTCCTCCAACATGTTTGATATATTCCGATTGTATCTTGGAAATATGAACAAACTATTACGGAGTAGAAAATAAAAATTTATTTCGGCAAACAAATCGTAAACTTCGTCCCTTGTCCTTTTTCACTTGCTACGTCAATGGTCCCATCATGCATGGTGACGAGTTGTTTAACGATGGATAGCCCGAGCCCGAATTCGCCGTAAGGATTTGTCGTCCGTGAGACGATGGCTTTATAAAAACGGCTCCATATTTTCTCTACATCTTCGGGGTCGATGCCGATACCTGTATCTTCAATTTCAATGACGGTTTGCTCGTCTTGTAAATAACCGCGCAAAGAAATCGTTCCATTTTCAGTGAATTGGATACTGTTTTTCGTAATGTTAATCAAAATCTGCATGATTCGGTCGTAGTCGGCATGCACTTGTACGGTTGGGTCTGCTGTGATGACAATGGTGTTATGGCGTTCGTTTGCCGCACCTTCTAGCTGATCTTTAATAATTTCGAGCAATTCCACGACTTGGATATCTTGTTTCAGTAATGTGATTTGGTTGGAACGAATTTTTTCATAGTCAAGATTCTCATTGACGAGACGGATGAGCCGCATTGTTTCATTGCTCGCGAGTTGTAGCCCTTTTTCCTTCTCGGATTCTGGAATCATGTCGTTTTTTAAGCCTTCAGTAATACCGCGTATCGTTGTAAGCGGTGTTCGTAATTCATGGGACACGTCAGCCATAAACTGGCGGCGTCTATTTTCAAGATTTTCGATTTCTTCCATTGAAGCGTCCAGTTTTTCGACCATACCATTGAAGTCACTTGCAAGTTCGCCGATTTCATCAAAGTCTGAAGAGGGGATGCGCACGGAGTAATCTCCTTGTGCGACCAACGAAGCCGCTTCCCGTAGACGTTGGATGCGTTTCCCATGGAATGTCGATAGAAACCAGCTGAGAAGCAAAGCAACTGCTAATGCAATGACTGTGGTAAGTAACAAATAGGTATTCATTTGAGAAATAACTTCCCGTGATCCCTTGATAGGGGATGTTAGCAAGATGCCGCCGATAAATTGATTGTTATGAACATAAGGTAGCAGGACGAATGTGACGGCCTCGTTAAACCGTTTGAAATCTTGTTTAACCGTGACTGTCTGTCCATTTTTAATATCTCGCCATTCCTCTTCGCTTAGTTCGATTAAGGGTGTTTTTAACCCTGTTGAATAAATGATGGACGATTGTTCATCGAATAGGCTGTATTGAATATCGCGGGCATCCAAGACATAGCCATACGACTGTAAAATGCTGCTAGAACTAATTTGATCACGGTCTATATCCTGTAAAATGGTTTGACCATACGTTGCAAGTTCTTCCGTTTTGTTATCATAAACGAACTGTTCGACGTAATGAGAGAATAGCAAGCTGAGCAATAAAAAGGCGATAACGATAACGCCAATGTGACTAGCGAGCTGCTGATAGAAGTATTTGATTTTCATTTGCCATCACCGATTGTTTCATCGAAACGGTAGCCGACTCCCCAAACAGTATGGAAAAAGGGTTGGTTGTTAGTGGCGATTTTTGTCCGTAGTCGCTTGATATGAACATCAACGGTGCGATCATCGCCATAAAAATCATAGCCCCATACACGATCGAGTAGTTGTTCGCGTGAAAATACTTGTTTCGGATGTTGGACGAAATGGTAGAGTAAGTCGAATTCTTTTGGCGTCAAATTGAGGACGGGCTTGCCGTCTAAAAAGACTTCGCGTGTGATGTGGTTAATCGTGAAATGCGCTGTCTTAATAATCCCTTCTTCCAACGGCTCATGTTGAGGGACAGCATATCGACGAGTTACAGCTTTGATACGAGCCATAAGGGCAAGTGGACTGAAAGGTTTTGTGACATAATCGTCCGCACCCATTTCGAGTCCGAGCACTTGATCGGATTCGCTGTCTTTGGCAGTCAACATAATAATCGGCGTCGCGTATTGTTCTTGCCGTAATTTGCGGCAAATCGTGACGCCGTCCATGCCAGGAAGCATCCAATCGACAATTAGGCAGTCCCATTTAGTTTCACGCGCACGCTGATAGCCTTCGAGACCGTCTTTCGCAAATGCACCTTCAATCCCTTCTTTCGCAAAAAAAAGTTCAATCATCGAAGAGACACTTTCATTGTCTTCTATAACTAAGATTTTCAACAGATTGCATCTCCTCTCCTTAATATAGCTACTTTCAAGGTAAATCGAAAATGGAAAATTAGCAACTGCAAAGACCTCTGCCCCATGAATAAGGGAGAGGTCTTTGGTCGGCTGTTATTTTATTGGTGTTTTGTTGCTTGTTAGCGTGATGTCGATGGTTTTTACTTCCGCACCGCGATAAATAGTCAATGTTGCTTTATCGCCGACTTTTAGCTCGCTGTAAAGAAACTTGCGCAATTCTGTGGAATTTTTGATATCGGTACCATTGATAGAGGTAATGACATCTTCGACTGCAAGTCCTGCTTTGCCAGCAGAGGATTCCGGATCGACGTTAGCGACCATCACTCCACCTTCAACTTCTTGTGGCAACTGTTGTACATACATTGGCGGTACTTGGTCAAGATTCGCCAATCCGATGCCGATGTAAGGGCGTTCAACTTGTCCATGTGCTGTCATTTCTTCGATAAGTGGTAGCACTTCATTACTAGGAATCGCAAAGCCTAGGCCCTCGACGCCACTTTCAGAAATTTTTAAGCTGTTAATACCGATGACTTGTCCGGCGGTATTGAGTAACGCACCACCGCTGTTTCCTGGGTTAATGGCTGCGTCAGTTTGGATGACGTTCATTGCCCATTCGCCTGCGGATGTATTGACGTTAATGGAGCGATCAACCGCGCTGACAATCCCTTGAGTGACCGTACCTGAGAAATCAAGTCCAAGTGGATTTCCAATCGCTACGACATTATCGCCAGCACGTAGCTGATCGGAGTCACCAAATTCTAAGACGGACTTCGCATATTTTGCATCGATAGTCAGTACAGCTAAATCGCTCAATGCATCTTTCCCGACGAGTTCAGCCGTAGTTTTATCACCGCTTTCTAAAGAAACTTCAATCTTTTCTGCCCCATCAATGACGTGATTATTCGTGACGATGTACGCCTTGTCGCCCTCGATTTTGTAAATGACACCTGAACCTGTGCCGCTTTTCACCGCTTCGGACTGCTGTGCAAAGCGGTTACCAGCATTTTGATAGTTAACAATCCCAACAATTGCACTCGATGCTTGTTCCACCATATCTGCAAGTGACGTTGGATTTTTGACGTTTGTTTGCTGGACATTATAAGGAGTGTTTTGTGTAGTTGGAGGTGCACCCCCTTCAGAACTAGCCTGCAGAAGATCTGTATTGATCACGACCCCTAATGTTAGCATCGAACCGATAACGCCCGCTCCAATGGTTGATAAAAATCGTTTTCCTGATTTATTTTTAGGCTTTTGTACCGTCATTGGCTCTTGTACAGTTTCAGTTTCTTTAGTTGTTTCGAATTCGTTATTCATGATGTTTTCCTCCCGTTTAAACTAATTACTCTTATCTTAGGAGGTAAATATGAACAAACTATTACGGGAGAATGAACAAATGATTAACAGTAGGAATCGTTTTGAAAAACATTAGACGTAATAGTTGAATTATTTACTGTAATCTGACAGAATGGTGATGCAAGCTTCTTTTTACGAGATAAGTAGTATGGGCTTTTCAATTTGGTGAACTGTATAGACTCCAGCGTCTGGGGGCTCGGGTCGTCTCAGTTTTGCTGATAAAGGTACTTTTCTTGTTTTGGTAGAGATGTAAGCGCATACAAAAACTTACTTGCTTTTCTGCGCATATATCGGGAGTTTGCGAAGTATAGTAGCGTTGTGTCAAAAAAAATTTAATACACCAGGAGGAATGGAAAATGGTTCAAACAGTAGAGAATCCAATTTATGCATTTCCAAATACAGAAGGCGCAAAGGTGAATTTCAAGGAACGTTATGAGAATTTCATTGGCGGAAAATGGACAGCACCAGTAAATGGGCAATACTTTGACAATCCAACTCCGGTGACAGGTAAAGTCTTCACACAGGTGGCACGTTCCACTGCGGAAGATATTGAATTAGCGCTTGATGCTGCACATGCGGCAAAAGATGCTTGGGGAAAAACGTCTGTTACAGAACGTTCAAATATTTTATTGAAAATTGCTGATCGTATCGAGCAAAACTTGGAAATGCTAGCAGTTGCGGAGACGTGGGAAAACGGGAAAGCTGTTCGCGAAACGTTGAATGCAGATTTACCGCTTGCAATCGATCATTTCCGCTATTTTGCAAGTGCGATTCGTGCACAAGAAGGCGGCGTCAGCCAGATTGACAATGATACCGTGGCGTATCATTTCCATGAGCCGATTGGTGTCGTTGGACAAATCATTCCTTGGAACTTCCCACTTTTAATGGCTGTGTGGAAGCTAGCACCTGCACTTGCCGCAGGAAACTGTGTTGTGTTGAAACCTGCTGAACAAACACCAACATCCATTCTAGTGTTAATGGAATTGATCGAGGATTTGCTGCCAGCTGGGGTTGTCAACATTGTGAATGGTTTCGGCTTAGAAGCTGGAAAGCCATTGGCATCTAGCCCGCGTATCGGCAAAATTGCATTCACGGGTGAGACGACAACAGGGCGTCTAATTATGCAATATGCTTCACAAACTGCAATTCCTGTCACGCTTGAGCTAGGTGGGAAATCACCGAATATCTTCTTTGAAGATGTTATGGATGAAGACGATGCATTTTTAGATAAAGCAGTAGAAGGTTTTGTCATGTTTGCACTGAACCAGGGAGAAGTATGTACATGTCCTTCACGTGCGCTGATTCAAGAGTCGATTTACGATAAATTTATAGAGCGCGCCATTGAGCGTGTTAAAGCTATTAAAACAGGAAACCCATTGGACCCGACTGTGATGATGGGTGCGCAGGCATCGACAGAACAGTTGGAGAAGATTCTATCGTATCTAGACATTGGGAAACAAGAAGGTGCAGAATGCCTAGTCGGTGGAGAGCAAAACAAGCTTGAAGGCGATTTAGCAGGCGGCTATTACATCAAACCAACTGTTTTCAAAGGAAATAATAAAATGCGTATCTTCCAAGAAGAGATTTTTGGTCCGGTTGTTTCAGTGACAACATTCAAAACGAAAGAAGAAGCGCTTGAAATTGCCAATGATACACTATATGGCTTAGGCTCAGGCGTGTGGACACGTGATATGAATACGGCGTACCGTTTCGGACGTGGCATTCAAGCAGGGCGTGTGTGGACGAACTGCTACCACGCTTATCCAGCGCATGCGGCATTTGGTGGCTATAAAGCATCAGGTGTTGGTCGTGAAAACCATCTGATGATGTTGAGTCATTATCAACAAACGAAAAACATGCTCGTTAGTTACAATGAAAACAAACAAGGCTTCTTTTAAGCAGATAGGAGGAGAGTGTGGATGATTGAACGCGTAATCGCTACTGACGCTACACTTGAACTCATGGAGCTTTTGAAGAACAAGCACGGCCCATTGATGTTTCACCAATCGGGTGGATGCTGTGATGGTTCGTCACCAATGTGTTATCCAGATGGGGAACTGATCATTGGAGATCAGGACGTTCTGCTTGGGTATATTGGAGGCGCTCCGTTTTATATGCATAAAAAACAATTCGAGTACTGGAAACATACACAGCTTATCATTGACGTTGTCGATGGGCGGGGTGGGATGTTCTCACTCGAAGGTGTGGAAGGCAAACGCTTTTTAACAAGATCTCGTGCATTTACAGCGGAGGAAAACATGCAACTACAGCAATAACGTCAACAAAAGCCTTTCGGAGAAATCCGGAAGGCTTTTTGTGAGGAGTTAGATAAATCGTTTCCGTATTTCAGGTGGTGGCAACATGCATGCTTCTTCCTTTTTACCAAACCATTTGTAGCGGTTTGTAGCAACATAATCGTAAACGCCGTCACGGATTTTACGTGGGACGAGTATAAATAGGAATAACAGATGCCATAATCCATCCAACTTTTTCGCAATACGGAGTGCGGCGGAAGACTTAGTATACGCTTTGCCATTATCAATCAAAACCAAGCTGTCAACATTTGATGGAATGGCATATTGCTTCGTAAGTTCTACCCCTTTGGTGCTTTGCAAAGAAGTGAAAAGAAAGTGGGCGGCAGGATCACGTTTAATAATGAACTGTACACTTGAATCGCAAAAATTACAATCGCCGTCAAACAACACAATTCGCTTCATCATAATGCCCTCCCTTTATAAGGTTAGTATAACCAAATCACAGCACGAATAACATGTTTCAAGCAAAAACCTTCCACTAAGACAGAAAATTTAGTATAATGATAGAGAGTAAAGGTACTGTTAGGTGTTTATCTTCATTCAGTGGGTGTTTAAACACCCACTGAATGAAGATAATGCCTCCGGCGGATGTCACAGATTTTTTAGGGGGTGCTTTTCGAGCTCGCTCGAAAAAAATCTGGACGCAATTACGCCGAGGCGTAATAGATTATTTTCCATCGCATTTAGCCACGGTTAATATGTAAAGGAGGATGATTTTCATGGAACATTTACCTATTGATCCCGTTGAGATGGAGTTAAGGCAGAACAAAGACTTTATCGCCATTTTAAAAATGATTGGCGAGGGCGGTCCCATCTATGAGCAACCTGAAGAGATGGAGAAAAAGCGTAAAGAACAACGGGGCTTTGATGAAGATGAATTACCATTTGATTATCAATAATGAACCTCACAGCGATGTGAGGTTTTTTCTTTGTACCAAGCTGTGTATAGAGCAAATGAGTCTAAATCTGATATTAGTGCATTAGTTTCTCCATATTTGATTATTCTCTGCATCGCATAGTCGCTCGCCCGTTTGTCCTCCCTTTTTGCACATGTAATAGAGGGAGGAGGTGAGAAGATGATGCAACATGGACAGTGGAATTCTCATCATATGCATCATGGCCAATGTGGTTGCAATAAGATGCATGGTCAGTGTGGTTGTAACCAAATGCGTCCCATGAATCAAATGCAACCAGTTGTGTGCCCAACGCAGTACCGGTGCCGCGATTCATTCGTTCCCGTACAAGTTCCTTTTATTCATCCGATTGTGAACATAAACCGGGTGCATGACGTTGTGGTACCGCGTCATTATGTAACAGAAACGACTCGGAATGTGCGGGGATCAACTGTTTACCCTAGAGGTGGACAGCAGTTTGGTGGCGGATTTGGCCCAGGATACGGAGGCCCAGGTCAGCAGTTTGGTGGTGGATTTGGCCCTGGGTTTGGAGGACCGGGCCCACAGTTTGGTGGCGGTTTCGGCCGTGGATTTGGACGTTGAAAATAAGAAAACATGATAAAAAGTGAAAAAGCGTCTTATCAGTCTGTGTGTCGACTGATAAGACGCTTTTTAGATTGCTTGGAGCTAAATGGTTGTTACTGTTTGTAGTTAATCAACGTTGAAATATCGTGCATCTGGATGGGCGAACACAATCGCTGAAACCGATGCTTCCGGCTCCATCATAAATTCTTCTGTCAAATGGACGCCGATGTCTTCAGGTTTTAACAGTTTGAACAATTTCGCTTGGTCTTCCAGATTTGGACAGGCTGGATAGCCGAACGAGAAGCGTTGTCCGATGTATTTGGCAGCAAAACGGTCAAGCATTGTAAAGTCTGTTGCGTCGGGTGTGCCCCATTGGTCGCGCATTTCTTGGTGAATCCGTTCTGCAAACCCTTCTGCCAGCTCAAGTGCAGTAGCTTGGAAAGCATGGCTTTCTAGGAACTTACCTTCTTCTTTTAATTTGTTAGCAAAATCGCGTACGCCGTGTCCAGCAGTTACTTGCATGAAGCCGACGTAATCCATTTCGCCGCTTGAAACAGGCTTCAAGTAGTCGGCTAGGCACAAGAAAGGCTCTTTGCTTTGACGTGGGAATGTGAAACGCTCGATTTCTGTTTTTGCATCTTCTGGATCGTAGACAATGACGTCATCGCCATCGGATTGAGCCGGGAAGAATTGATAAAGTCCAGATGCTGTTAAGTTACCGGATTCTAAAAATCCAGTGACCATTTCATGCAGCTCTAAAGCACGTGGCTCTTTGTTTTCGAGCATTTTATTGACATTGCCCCGTAATCCAAGGTGGTGGCCGATCAATGTCCGCATATTGACATACGGATAGAGATGGGAAACCGAATAATCTTTTTGCACGCGGCGGCGCAAATCTTTTGGGACTTGCACGGGAACGTCTTCACGTACCGTTTTGACAGGTCGTGGTGCAACGATTTCTGCGTCTGGATTTTCAGCCTTTTTTGCCGCTTTAATGGCATCATTCTCCGCACGTTTTGCACGTTGTTCGTCCAGTTCGATGAGCAATGCTGCTTTTTCCTCTTTATCTTGCAGACGGTTGGCTAGTTCTAGCCCAAACATTGCATCTTTAGCGTAAAGCACTGGCCCATCGTATTCTGTGGCAATTTTTGTGTCCGTGAATCGGCGAGTCAGTGCTGCACCCCCAACCATGATTGGCAAATCAATGCCCGCAGCTTTAAAGTCCTGCGCTGTGATGACCATTTGTTGGGCAGATTTTACGAGTAGTCCAGATAATCCGATAATATCGGGCTTTTCTTTTCGAATGACGTCAATCAGCGTGGAAGGCGTTACTTTAATACCGATATCGACAACGGTAAAACCGTTATTACTTAAAATGATTTCAACAAGGTTTTTTCCGATATCATGGACATCGCCTTTGACCGTTGCCAAGACAATTTTCCCTTTACCTGTGTCACCCTCAGCTTTGTCCATAAATTGCTCAAGAAATGCCACGGATGTCTTCATGACTTCAGCACTTTGCAGTACTTCCGCCACAATAAGCTGGTTCGTGTTGAATAGCCGACCGACCTCTGCCATCCCGTCCATTAACGGTCCATTAATGATGTCGAGGGGGGCGTCGTAAGTTTTGAGGGCGGCTTCCAAGTCAGGAATCAAACCTTCTTTTGTTCCTTCTACGACATAATAGCTAAGGCGTTCTGGAACGGTTTTTGGAATATCATCTTCTGTTTTCTCTTTTTTCTTGCCACGATAAAAATTCGTGAACTCCGCAAGCGTTTCATCCGTTGTGGCAAATAGCAGATCGTTCGCCATTTTAATTTCTGCTTCGGGAATAGAAGCGTAGCGCTCCAGTTTCTCCGTATTGACAATTGCGTAGTCTAGGCCCGCCTGCGTACAGTGGTAGAGGTATACCGCATTCAGTACTTCACGACCGACAGGAGGCAGACCGAATGACACGTTACTGACGCCAAGAATCGTCAATGCACGTGGCATTTTTTCTTTAATAAGACGAATCCCTTCAATTGTTTCGACGGCAGAACCGATGTATTGTTCATCACCCGTTCCAACTGGGAAGACGAGTGGATCGAAAATAATATCTTCAGGTGCAATGCCCCATTTGTTGACAAGGAGGTCGTAGGAACGTTCGGCTACTTCGAGTTTCCGTTCGCGTGTAACGGCCATTCCTGGTTCGTCGATTGTTCCGACAACGACAGCGGCCCCGAATTTTTTCACAAGTGGTAAGACTGCATCATAGCGCTCTTCGCCGTCTTCTAAGTTAATGGAGTTAATGATGACTTTACCTTGGGAATACTTCAGTGCTTCTTCGATGACTTTTTCGTCTGTCGAGTCAATAACGAGCGGAACTTTGACCTTTTTAACGACTTCTTGCATAAATTGCTTCATGTCTTCTAGTTCGTCGCGGTCTGGATTGGCTAGACAAACGTCAATGACGTGAGCGCCACCTTTTACTTGGGCACGTGCGATTTCCGACGCCTCTTCAAATTTACCGTCTACAATTAGCTGCTTGAATTTGCGAGAACCGATGACGTTTGTCCGCTCTCCGATGAGCAATGGACGCATGGAATCGTCGTAAAGCAAAGGTTCAATACCTGATACAGCATGTCCGTGCACCGTTTCAGGACCTTGACGTGGTTTTTTATCTGCTACGACTTCACGGATGGCGCGAATATGTGCAGGTGTTGTTCCACAACATCCGCCGACGACGTTTAACCAACCTTTGTCAGCAAATCCTTCCAACTTTTTAGAAAGGGATTCAGGTGATTCATGGTAATGCCCTTCTTCGTCAGGCAGTCCCGCATTTGGGTAACAGCTAACATAGCTCGTTGCTAATTCTGACAAGGAACGTAAGTGGTCAGTCATGAATTCAGGACCTGTTGCACAGTTCAAACCGACAGAAAGGGGCTTGATATGCTCAATCGAAATATAGAAGGATTCAATGCTTTGTCCTGCCAATGTTGTGCCCATCGGCTCAATCGTTCCAGAAATCATGACAGGGAGTTCTTTGCCTGTTTCTTCGAACGCGCGCTTGATGCCGAGTGTACCCGCTTTGACGTTTAGCATATCCTGGCTTGTTTCCATCAAGAGCAAATCACAGCCACCTTCAATCAATGCTTTAGCTTGTACATAGAAGTCGTGCGTCAGACCGTCAAATGTAGCGCCGCCTGTGACCGACAGTGTTTTCGTTGTCGGTCCCATTGCGCCCGCTACAAAGCGTGGCCATTCCGGCGTAGAGAAAGCTTCTGCAGACTTTTTGGCAATCTGTGCTGCTTGGAAGTTGATGTCGTGAGCTTTATCGCCTAAATCATAGTCATCGAGTACGATTGGCGTTCCGCCAAATGTATTGGTTGAAATGATGTCGGCGCCAGCTTCTAAATATTCACGGTGAATGCGGTCGAGAACATCGGGTCTGGTAATGTTCAAATACTCGTTGCAGCCATCGTATTCCTCGCCTCCGAAATCTTCAGGAGATAGATTGGCGTTTTGCAACATTGTGCCCATTGCACCATCCATGATGAGAATTCTTTCTTGTAGTTGTGCTTCAATAAGATGTTTCGGCATGAGCAATTCCACTCTCTTTCTGTATATCGAACTCTTTAATATGTTGAATCAATTCAAGAGACATGTCGTAACGGAGAAACGGTGTAATAATATAAATTCCATTAAATAATCGCGCTGCTGTGTCAATTAGTTCTTTGGCGATTTGAATCCCTTCGGCAGAGGATTTTTCTTTATCATCTCCACATGCACGCATGCGCTCGAGCACTTCATCGGACAGTTTGATGCCAGGTACTTCATGGTGTAAAAATTCTGCATTGCGAATGTTTGTAAGTGGCATAATGCCGATGAAAATAGGTGTGTCTAAGTGCTTCGTCGCTTCATAGATTTCTTCTATTTTCTCTTTTGTATAAACCGGCTGTGTAATAAAGTAATCCGCGCCGCATTCAATTTTTTTCTCAAGACGTTTGACAGCACGATCTAACACGCGAACGTTTGGATTAAAGGCGGCAGACACAGAGAAATTGGCTTTCTTACGTAACGGTTTTCCAGAGAAGGAAATACCTTCGTTCAGCTGCTTAATCAGTTGAAGCAATTCCAAGCTAGAGACGTCGTAGACGCTTGTTGCACCTGGGAAATCGCCAACTTTTGTCGGATCACCAGTTACAGCTAAGATGTCATGAATCCCAAGTGCGTCCAGCCCCATTAAATGTGACTGAAGCCCAATTAAGTTGCGATCCCGACATGTAATATGGGCAAGAGGGCGGATATCATTTTGCATTTTTAAGATTGCACCCATCGCCATATTGCTAATGCGGGGGGAGGCTAACGAGTTATCTGCCATTGTCACTGCATCAACGCCCGCATCACGTAGTAAAGCGGCACCTTCGATGAATTTATCGGTTTCAAGATGGCGTGGTGTATCGAGTTCCACGATAACTGTCCGTTCACTTTTTGCTTTTTCATGAAGCGGCTGATTATGTGAAGGAGCAGCCTCTTGGATAACGATTGGTTTGCGTGTCTGTACAATTTTTTGTGTAACCGGTGGAAGATCTGCAATTCGTCTTTTGACGGCCTCGATATGCTTCGGCGTTGTGCCACAGCATCCACCGATGATACGTACACCTTGATCGCGCAGTAGTAACGCAGAGCGTCCGAAATAGTCCGCTTCGGATACAAAGACAATGCGCCCATCATCGACATCAAGCAAGCTGGCATTTGGATAGGCGGATAGGAAAGCCTTTTCCGGCAATGTGACACCTTCGAAAGCTTGAACAGTATGGTGAGGGCCGAGGCGACAGTTAACGCCAACAACATCTGCACCGAGTGCTTCGAGTTGGTGTAAAGCGTCATTTAACGATAATCCATTTTGTAGGATGCCGGGCTCATGCATCGATACTTGCGCGATAATTGGTGTATCTGTCAACGTCCGCAAATGGCTAACAACTGTCGACAATTCCTCGAAATCGTAATACGTTTCCAGCAACAGTCCGTCTGGATTTCCAGAGAGTAGTGCATCCGCTTGCTGTTGGACAATTTTGGTAATATCATTTAACGTTGCATCACTTTTTCGAATGCCGCGGATACCACCGATTGTTCCGAGGACAAATTGACCTCCTGGTGCTGCTGCACGCTTTGCGATTTGAATGGCTGCTTCATTGAATTCCTTTACCCGATCTTCCAGTCCGTAACGAGCTAGTTTGATGGAGTTGGCGCTGTATGTATTTGTTTGAATAATATCTGTACCGGCTGCAATATACTCCTGGTGTATTTTTTCAATGACTTCTGGTTTTGTAACATTCAATTCTTCGTAGCAAAAGTCAATGCCGTATGAATAGAGCAGTGTTCCAATCGCACCGTCCGCAGTTAGTACATTCGTTTTTAACTTTTCAAGTAATTTCATCTATTGTTCATCCTCTCTGACATAATCAAAAAACTGGCGTAATAAAAAAAGCCTTCATGGATAGAAGGCTTTACGAGTAGACGTAGTAGTACCTTCTCATCTTTAAGACCACGATAGAACGGGTCTACTGGAATTAGCACCTGACCTTTCGGCGGGTTGCTGAAGCATCATAGGGCCAGTTCCCTCCGCTTCTCTTGATAAGAATAGATAGTTATATAGTTGTTTAAATAATTTAAATCATCATAACGTTATAATTGGTTTGCGTCAAGCCTTCGTTTGCTAGAATTGCTGGATTATAGGGAATTGTCCATTCGTTTATCGATGGCTTACAGGGAGCGGATGCTAGGTGGTATATGGTAAGATAGAAACAATATTATTCAGAAACAGAAGGTGAACTTGTTGAGAGCTTTTCGATTTATTATTCCGGTTATGTTAATCGTTGGCGTATTTAGTTGGATGATGTTGAACAAAAGTCACCAAGACGTGCCAGAGACATCCCGTGTTTGGATTACGATTGGCGCGGTCATTGTAAGTGGGATTATTTCATACTTTTTATTTCCTAAAGATGAGGGGAAACGTTCTTGAAGAAAGATCGATGGCAATGATGCTGTCGGTCTTTTATTTTGCGTTAACTTAAAATTAAAATGAGTTGACACATAATGTGTTATCTTTTATTCTGTTATAGATAACACAAATGGTAGGGGTGTATGTGGATGACGACGGCTACAGTGAAAACAAAGAGCAATATGAGTGCATTAAGTTTGGTCTACAGTGCAATGTTTGCGGCGCTGATGATGATCGGGGCGAATATTACAGCGTTTGTGCCATTTTTGGTTGTTGGGGGGGTGCCGATTACATTGCAGACGTTTTTTGCGATTCTAGCGGGTCTCCTTCTTGGAAGTCGCTTGGGTGCAATTGCGATGACGGTTTATATGTGTATCGGGCTCGTGGGAGCTCCGGTATTTGCGAAATTCAGCGGTGGTTTTGGGTCGATTCTTAGCCCGACATTCGGATTTATTGTTTCTTTTATTCTTACAGCCTATATTGCTGGGAAAATCATTGAAAAGAACGGCAAGTTACATAGTTATATTGTTGCTGCCCTTGTGGCGATGGTTGTGAACTATGTAATCGGTACAAACCTGATGTATGTTGCGTATAAAATGTGGGCAGCAGCTCCGGATGCATTTACTTACAAATTGGCATGGTTGTGGATGATGCCCCCATTACCGAAAGATATTTTACTGGCAGTGCTTGCTGGAATTTTCGGGCACCGTATGTCCAAAGTATTGAAAGTGAGGAGATAATATGACACAGTATGATGTTTTAGCGGAGCGGGTACTTGAAGGACACGTCTTGACGGACGAGGAGGCGCTTGAGATTTTAAATAGCCCGGATGAGGGGGTGTTGCAACTTCTTCATGCCGCTTATACCATTCGAAAACACTACTACGGGAATAAAGTGAAACTCAATATGATTATGAATACGAAATCAGGTCTATGCCCGGAGAACTGTGGGTATTGCGCGCAGTCGATTGTGTCGAAAGCTCCGATTGAAAAATATGCGATGATGAAACAGGAAGAAATCATTGCAGGTGCTGACAGGGCGGCAGAGTTAAATGCGGGCACGTATTGTATCGTTGCAAGTGGGCGTGGTCCGGCGAAGCGTGAACTCGAAATTGTTATCGATTCCGTGAAAGAAATTAAGTCGAAACATGAACATATGACCGTTTGTGCGTGTCTCGGACTATTGAAGCCGGAGCAAGCGAAGCGACTAAAGGCGGCGGGGGTTGATCGTTATAACCACAACATCAATACATCAGCTGCACATCATGAAAGCATTACAACGTCGCATACATTCGATGACCGTGTTAACACGGTGGACCTTGTGAAGCAGTCAGGCATTTCACCATGTTCTGGCGTCATTGTGGGTATGCGTGAAACGAAAGAGGACGTTGTATCGATGGCACGCAGTTTGCATGCGATGGATGCGGATTCGATTCCGGTGAATTTTTTGCATGCGGTTGACGGAACACCTCTAGGAGGCACAGATGAATTGACGCCGCGGTATTGCTTGAAGGTTCTCTGTTTGTTCAGGTTTATTAATCCGACAAAAGAAATTCGGATATCAGGTGGGCGAGAAGTGAATTTGCGTAGTCTCCAGCCACTTGGATTATACCCAGCAAACTCAATTTTCATCGGTGATTATTTAACGACGGCTGGCCAAGAAGGTGACCGAGATCGTCAAATGCTTGAGGATTTAGGTTTTGAAGTTGATCTTGAACCGTTAACCAAAGACTCCGTATTGATATGAACGAAAAAATGGACTTCCGAGCCTAGGGAGTCCATTTTTATTTTGAATGAAGAGTTTCGTTTTAAAAAAAGTGAAACGTTTCTCCGTTTGAATCGTAAATGAAGTATCAAAAAAATCTGGTAGACAGAAAAGAGAGTGTGGAATGATTAATTTACTTGTTTTTTCAATTGTAGTGGGCGTTGTGGCGAGTGTGATCATTGTCCCGTTTGCATTGAATCATCGAGAAGGAAAAGAACCGATTCAATTTAACCGATGGGCAGCCCTGGCAAGCATGACAATTCTAGTTGCAGTCATGGTTTTTGTGTTCTACTATGTGACGAATATGGACCGAAATTGGACCTCATTGTGGATTGTATTGCTTGTCGTTACTCTGTTAGGAGCACTGCTGGATGGTAGTCAGGGACGTAAAGTGAAAGTCGTTCTGTTTCTAGGGGCACTTGTTTTGGGGGCATACTTACTGAGCGCGCCTCTTTTCAACGCCAAGCAAAAATATAAGGCGGTTGAAATGGAACAGCAAGTAGAGATTCAGGCATTTGATGAAACGAAAACGCCAGCTAGCGTGCCGCCGAAATTTGCAAGAAATAAGATGAAAAAGGCGTTTGGGCAAGTACCGAATACAAGCTACTATGAACTCGGTAGTTTACAAATTCAAAAAGTGAATGACGAATTTGTGTACATTGCTCCCGTTGAGTTTTCAGGATTATTTAAATGGTGGAATGGGAAAACGACACCGGGTTACTTTACGATGAGTGCAACAGATTCATCGGATAATCCGAAGTTTGTCAAAGCTGAAATGGCGTATACGCCGTCTTCCTATCTGCATAAGCAAGTGGAACGCCATATGCGGATGAGTATGCCGAATCTTATTTTCTATGGCGATGTTCAACTGGAAATCGATGATGAGGGAAAACCCCATTATATTCGATCTTACGGGGATTTTATTACTGCACGTAACGGTTTTGATGTCAAAGGGATTGTTATGGTGGATCCTGCGACAGGAGCTGTAGAAAAGTATAAGCTTGCGGATGTACCGGCGTTCGTAGATGGGGCCGTTTCGCCTGAAGCTGTCAGTCTTCAGAATAGTTATTTTGGGAACTATGTCCACGGATTTTGGAATTCCTTGTTCGGTAAAAAAGACGTAAAACTTCCTTCGGATGAAGGGACGGAAGCAAGTGTGAGCCCAATTTTCGATGAAAAGGGGCATATGTATTACTTCACAGATTTTACAAGCCCGAAAGAAGGGGTCGATTCGATGCTCGGCTATGCGTTGACGGATGGTCGAACAGGCGAAGCGACATATTACACGGGTAATTTGGAAGAATCGTATATGGATTCACAAGGCGCACTCCAAATTATTGAAAAGAAATTCATTGAGAAGAAATGGTCTGGTGAAATGCCGGTCTTGTATAATTTTTACGGGGAGGCAAGTTGGTTGACGCCTGTACTGGATTCGAATGGCTTTTTGCAAAATTACTTTATTGTATCCGCGGCAAATCCGGAGATTTCCATCTATGCCAATACTCCGAACGAAGCGTTGAAACTGTATAAGACGGCATTGCAACGTGGAGGCAGTACGGTTGATGGAAGTTCGAAGGCGGAAGAGGTCAAGGCAGCTGTAACGGTTGTCCGCGTCTTTAAGGAGCGTGTTGGCGACTTTACGCTTATCTCTATTTTAGCTGATGATGGGCGGAATTTCATCGTCTCTTCTGAAACAGAACCGCTTGCGATTTATATTCAAGAAGGGGATCAGTTGTCCATTACTTATTTGGAAACGGGCGAGTTGTTCTTGCCGGTGAAGGAATTGGTCAATATAAGTATGAAGTAATGAGGGATGTTTTTCTGCATTGACTGCAATGTGGATGAATGGTTAATGATACAACGAAAAGAGTCTATTGGGAGTTTCCAATAGACTCTTTTTTTGAGGTGCTAACGACTCGGGTTTGGGAAAACGGAGTTCACTTCAAGCATAGGAATGTAAACCAGCAATAACTAGGTTGACGAAGACTTGATTGAATACAATTAGACCGAAGCCGATGATCGCCATCCAAGCTGTTCGTTCTCCTGACCATCCTTGGGATAGCCGTAGATGGAGGAAGCTTGCGTAAAATAGCCAAGTGATTAATGCCCACACTTCTTTAGGATCCCATCCCCAAAAGCGTCCCCATGCGAGGTGTGCCCAAATCATCGCAAACAATAACCCGCCTAATGAGAATAGTGGAAAGCCAATGATAATGGCACGGTACGTTATTTCGTCCATCAACTGGGCGGGTGCTTTACGGGCAAACGGTTCGACCAATTGACTGATGTTCTTTCGAGTTAGTAGGCGAATGAGTAGATACAGCCCCGTTCCAACTAAAAATGACCATGCTACCGAGTTGAGTTTCCGGGCATCAATTGAATTGGTAATCTCAATGATTCCAATTTGCTCTTTATCCTCAACGGAAATTGTGTTGGGATTGACGATGATGGCAGGCATTTTATACGTAGTTTCCACAAGAGCCTGTTCTTTGTTGTTAAAATGAACAATCTTTTCATCTATCGTCATCGAAAACATTACGGAACTAATGATAAACCCGACTACAATCAGGAGGCAATACATGACGAATTCTAAGCTCCGAGTGCTGTTGTTCTGTTTTGTTACGTCAATGGCACGTAACAAGTAGACGATGCTAGCTACGAATGCTACGGAGAAGATGGCACTCGAAAGAGCTACAGTCATGACATGGATTGCTAACCAGTTACTTTGCAGGGCAGGTATTAGCGGTGTGGCCTTGCTTGTAAAAACGGCCCCGTAACCTATAATGATGAGTGTAATTGGAATTGAAAATAATGATACAACAAGTTGTTTATAAAGATGATATATGAGCAACGTGCTACCAATCAGCATAATTCCAAAGAACGTCATGAACTCATACATATTACTTACGGGCGCATGTCCAATTGCCGCCCATCTTAGAAAAAAGTAGAGAAGTTGTAAGGCAAATGCTACATAAGTTAAACTGACGCCGATTCGACCAGCCCAGTTCTTTTTTGCTTTGACCGTTGCCCCAATGGGCACTATGGCAATCAATAGTAGAATGAATGATACAAAAAGGGACTGGCTACTCAGTTCCACTAGGCTTTCGGGTTTCATTTGGTGACCCTCCAATTCATAATCAATGCTAACTAGTTGTCCGTATCAATATCGCATTATACGTTAGCAAAATTTGGAGGAGGGGGTTTTGTCTTCAACGTCTAAAAAACGATCCTGTTCGTCATGAAAAAGCCTCCGACAGATGTCACAAATTTTTTAGGGGAGCTTAGGAAGGCGGTCTAAGTGCGCGACGTTCTGAAGGGAGGTGCCTTAATTTCTGCAAGAACACAGAAATTAAGGCAAATCGAACCCTTCGTAGTTCGATTCGCAACGATTGCATGACCTACTTCTTGTAGGTCCCAAGCTCGAAAAAAATCTTAATCAATTAAGCTGAGGTGTAATTGATTAAGATTGCAGTGGGAAAGGAATGATGCGTATATTTATCGCCTTTAGTCTTTTAAATTTCCTCATCATCTATGGTTCGTTGTTTTATATTTTGACTATGAGAGTGACCGTGAAACGTTTTATTCTATGCTTAACGATGAATACAATCGTTGCTATCTTGGCCTTTTATTTTCAAGAGTTCATGTGGATTTCAATGATTTCAAGTATTGTGTTAAATGGTGGCCTTTTCTATCTATTTACCAAGAGAAAGGTTGTCTTTATCCATCTCGTTATGATTCATACAATAAGCATACTTGCGGAATATACAGCAATGCTCTTTGTTGATTTCTTTCATTTGTCTTTATATATCCATGGTAGTTTGATTGTGCTGCAAATTATGATTTTTATTATGTTATATAAAAAAACGATTGAGCATTACAGTGTAGATATCCACCTATCTGCATTTACAAAATGGTTGTTCTTTATCATTGTGACGGTTACTTTTTCTGCGTTTTATTCACTTGTCTTTATTCCAGCGGAAAAAGGGAGCTTTGGAATTTCTATCTTCAACTTAGCGCTGCTATTATTTTATTTTTTTATAATGATTAGTCTTGCAGGGATACTTTTACGTACAATCGTAAAGGAGAATCACGTGAAACAAAAACTGATTGAGCAACAGCAATTCACTCTATATATGCAAGCTTTGGAGCAAGTAAACCGTGAGATGCAGTCGTTTCGACATGACTATGCCAATATTCTTTTCTCGTTACGAGGGTATATAGAAAACGAGGATATGAAAGGGCTTCAAACATATTTCAATGAGCAAATTATGAAGGAAGAGCATTGCTTTTTCAACAAACAACAGTTGTTCAGTCAACTTGATCAGCTTAAAATCATTGAACTAAAAGGATTACTTGCAACAAAATTATTACTTGCTGATGAATTAGCCATACCCATAAATATTGAAATACCGGATTCCATCCACTCAATAGCTATCGATAGCATTGACTTGACGCGAATTATGGGGGTGTTTTTGGACAATGCCATCGAAGCGAGCGCCTCTCTCGATAAACCGCAGATCAATTTGGCTCTCTTTTCAAGGGATAGCCAAGTCGTGATTGTGATTGAAAATCGAATCAAGGAAAATGAAGTGATCATTCACAAATTATTTGAAGAGCACTATTCGACGAAGGGAGACAATCGAGGAATCGGTTTGTTTACTGTCAGGAAAATTTTATCTAGCTATCCGAATGTTATGTTCAACTCACGTGTCGACAATGAGTGGTTTATTCATGAAGTGATTATTGAGGAGAGGGTATCGGATGAGGGTTATCATATGTGAAGATGATCATGCACAGAAAAACCGACTGCATAAAGAAATTATGGATTATGCCAATTTTCATGAGCCGAGTATTGAAGTTGTGCTATGCACGAGTCAGCCAGATGAGGTATTAGCTTATTTGGAGCAGCATCAAGCGGATTGTTATTTTTTAGATATCGAATTAAATCACGAGCTGAATGGTATGGAATTAGCGATGGAAATTCGAAAGAAAGATCCTATAGCGACGATTATTTTTATTACCACACATGCAGATTACTTAAAACTGACATTCACCTACAAATTAGCGGCACTGGACTTTATCGTGAAAGAGACGACTGAGCAAATTTCCTCTGAGGTGAAAGAGGCATTACAAGTTGCATTTAAAAAGTATAAACAGCTTGGTGAATTCGATCAATCCGCAAGGGTACAACTGCAAATCGGCGAGCGTATTCAAAATGTTAACATTCAAGATATTTATTACATTGAAACATCCACGAAGCCGCATAAACTGGCGCTGTATGAAAAGAATGGATACTATGAATTCTACGGTAAACTTATCGATTTCGAAGGTTTGGACGCATCCTTTTATCGTTGCCATAAAAGCTACGTAATCAATTTATGCCATGTCAGTGAGCTGAATAAAACAGAGCGCAAGGTGACGATGTCAAATGGAACTGTTTGTATGGTGTCGTTTCGTCTAGTTCGGGAGTTGCAGCGGAAATTAGCCGCTGTTAGTAAAAACAGTTGAGTAGAAAACGAAAGAGATTGAACTGCACCTCATTAATAACGACCGAGGTGCAGTTTTTGAGGTTGATGATTAAATAACAGGGCGACACACCAATACTGATAAAAGACCGAGTGCGTATCGATTGCGAAAGAAACGGAATATCATGTACAATTAAGTCAAAGATAGTCAAAGTCAACACTTGATCACCGGAGATGAAAAGAGGTGAAAAAATGCGGAATATTTCTGACATTATTGAAGGGTATTTAAAGGCGATTATCGAAGAGGAACAGAATCGTTCAATTGAAATCAAACGCAGTGAAGTTGCCGAAAAGTTTCAATGTGTCCCTTCTCAGATCAATTACGTCATTAAGACACGATTTACAGTGGAACGCGGTTACGCCGTTGAGTCGAAGCGTGGTGGCGGCGGTTACATACGTATTTTTCGTGTACAGACGAACTCGCGAAAAGAATTAATTGAACATATTTTAAAAGGGATTCAACAAGGGGCATCCTATACGATGGCGGAAGATGTTGTCTATCGATTGACGGAGGAGGCGGTAATATCGGAGCGTGAGGCGAAACTCATTCTCGCTGCGGTAGACCGAACGACTCTTCATCAGCCGCTACCAGAGCGTGACATGCTACGAGCACGAATCTTACAGGCGATGCTGGTAACGCTCATTTATGAGCAACTTGACTGAACGTCAATCCAACTGAGGTGAGGTGGCATATGATGATATGTGAAAACTGTAAAGAACGGCCTGCTTCCGTCATTCTTACACGAGAAAGTATGGGGGAAGCAATTGAGCTTCAATTATGTGAGAAATGTGCATTTCAGGCACAGACGCTTCATGTGGATCCGAATCAGGAACCGTTATCCATCCAACAATTTTTGTCTCATTGGTTTGGCGGGGCGGAGCTGTTTCAAGCGCAACAACCGCAGGAGGCTGCACACCAAGGGTCGGAATGCCCGACATGCGGATTGACCTTTTTGAAATTTCTTGACGTTGGGAAGTTTGGTTGTGCAACGTGCTATGACACATTTCGAGGACAATTGCCGCGTGTTTTGGGCAAGCTGCATAATGGGCACGCTATGCACAAAGGAAAAATACCCGTTTCCTTTAACAAAATCTATGCGGTGAAAAAGAAAATTGAAGCGATTCGTGTGAAGATGCAAGAAGCGGTGGAAGCTGAGCGCTTTGAAGAGGCTGCGGCTTTACGTGATGAAGCGAATGCCTTGAAGGTACGCCTTGCGGATGGAGGTGGCGAGAGCCATGTCGATTGAAAATTTTATGCAGAATGCGGTGACAGGCTGGATGGCTGCACACGGTGAGCATTCGGATATCGTGATGTCGACACGCATTCGACTGGCGCGGAATTTGAGGAGCTACCGTTTTCCGATTGCGTTTACAGAAGAAGAGTCGATGGCGGTTGACAGCGCAGTGTCAGGTGCTCTGCTTGATTCTGAGGGAGGTACCTACTCTTACATGAAAATGGCTGATTTACCGGCATTGGAACGTCATGTGTTAGTAGAAAAACACTTGATAAGTCCTCAGTTGGCGAACCCTGATCGCCCAGGTTCTGTTATTTTATCGGAAGATGAGACCGTCAGTGTAATGGTCAATGAAGAAGACCATATTCGCATTCAGTGCATTTACCCGGGACTTCAACTAAAAGGTGCTTACAAACAGGCAGATGCCGTCGACGATGTGTTAGAAAAGGAGTTATCCTACGCATTCGATGAGGATTTCGGCTATTTAACAAGCTGTCCATCGAATACGGGAAGCGGCATGCGCGCCTCGGTAATGATGCATTTGCCAGCGCTTACGATGACCAAACAAATCAATCGTATTATACCGGCAATCTCTCGACTTGGCATCGTTGTTCGCGGTAGCTATGGAGAAGGTAGCGAAGCACCGGGGAATGTATATCAGGTATCGAACCAGACGACGCTTGGTAAAACAGAGCAAGAAATTTTAGCAGACCTCGGTAATATTACGGAACGTCTCATTGCACATGAGCGAAAATCCCGAGAATTGCTGCTTGCAAAGTCTCGCATTGCACTGGAAAATCGACTGTTTCGTTCGCTCGGTACGATTACGTATGCGCGGCTGCTCCCGTCGAGTGAAGCGGCACGTTGCTTGTCGGACGTACGCCTCGGAATCGATTTGGATATCATTCATGATGTAGATATGTCGATTTTGAATGAACTGCTAATTTTTATGCAACCTGGCTTTTTGCAGCAGTATGCGGATGGCGAACTGACTCAAGAAGAAATGGATATATGCAGGGCCAAACTATTTCGTGAGCGGTTGAATGTAGAGCGGGCGTCCGCTTCATCTGAAGGAACAGAGGAACGATGAGCAGGCATTTTGCATGCTTTCCTATCATTTCGGTATAATAAGGTCAAATATGGTCAAGATTGATTTAGTGAATAAAGGATTTCTGGTGCACATAGTTGAATACGTATGGTAGGGGCAGGTTCTATTTTGTCCTGATGAGGTCAGAAATCCATTAGCTAATTTATAGATAGAAGGAGAGGACTGAATATGATGTTTAATCGATTTACACAACGTGCACAAAAGGTGTTGCAGCTCGCCCAAGAAGAAGCAATCCGGATGAAACACGAGTCCATCGGCACAGAACACATTTTGTTGGGACTCATCCGTGAAGGTGGCGGTATCGCTGCAAAAGCACTTGAAGCGATAGATGTCAGCTTTGAAACAATTGAACAAGGTGTAGAAAAGCTAGTCGGCTCCGGTACAAAAGACGTTGGCCCGATTGTTCACTATACGCCAAGAGCGAAAAAAGTGATTGAATTATCGGTGGATGAATCGCGTAAACTTGGTCATTCTTATATCGGTACAGAGCATATTTTACTGGCGCTAATCCGCGAAGGAGAAGGCGTTGCAGCGCGCGTATTAAACAATGCGGGGGTCAGCCTCAACAAAGCGCGTCAGCAAGTACTGCAACTGCTTGGCAGCAATGACAATACAGCAGGTAACCAAGGCGCATCACCGTCTGCTGCGACTCCGACGCTTGATAGCTTAGCGCGTGATTTAACAGAAATTGCTCGTGAAGGCACGCTTGACCCTGTTATTGGACGTAGCAAAGAAATTACACGTGTCATTGAGGTACTTGCGCGTCGTACGAAGAACAACCCTGTACTTATTGGAGAGCCAGGTGTTGGGAAAACGGCAATTGCCGAAGGGCTTGCCCAACAAGTCGTCAATAATGAAGTGCCGGAAATTCTGCGTGACAAACGCGTGATGACACTGGATATGGGAACAGTTGTGGCAGGCACGAAATACCGTGGTGAATTTGAAGATCGTATGAAAAAAGTGATGGAAGAAATTCGTCAGGCGGGCAATATTATTTTGTTCATCGACGAGTTGCATACATTGATTGGCGCGGGTGGAGCAGAAGGCGCTATCGACGCATCGAACATTCTTAAACCATCGTTAGCACGTGGTGAACTGCAATGTATTGGTGCTACAACGCTAGATGAGTACCGTAAATATATTGAAAAAGACGCTGCGCTTGAGCGACGTTTCCAACCGATTCAAGTTGACGAGCCAACTGTTGACGAAACGGTTCAAATTATTTACGGCTTGCGTGATCGTTATGAAGCGCATCACCGTGTGAAAATTACGGATGCTGCGGTTGAAGCGGCTGCGAAAATGTCCGACCGTTATATCTCGGATCGATTCCTTCCAGATAAAGCGATTGACTTAATCGATGAGGCAGGCTCAAAAGTACGTCTTCGTTCTTACACGACACCGCCGAATTTGAAGGAGCTTGAACAGAAGTTAGAAGCGATTCGCTCTGAGAAGAATGCGGCTGTTCAAAGCCAAGAATTCGAAAAGGCGGCTTCGTTCCGTGACAAGGAACAGAAGATGAAAGAAGAGCTTGAAACGACAAAAACGGCCTGGAAAGAAAAACAAGGCCAAACCGAGTCAGAAGTAACGGTTGATGACATCGCAGAAGTAGTTGCAATGTGGACGGGAATTCCGGTGTCTAAAATTGCTGAAACGGAAACTGCTAAACTACTCAATATGGAAGAGGTACTACATGAGCGTGTAATTGGTCAAGGAGAAGCTGTAACGGCTATATCTCGTGCGATACGCCGAGCGCGTGCAGGACTGAAAGATCCAAAACGTCCAATTGGCTCATTCATTTTCCTCGGCCCAACAGGTGTTGGGAAAACAGAACTAGCAAGAGCGCTTGCAGAAGTGATGTTTGGGGACGAAGATGCGATGATCCGCATAGATATGTCCGAGTATATGGAAAAGCATGCGACATCACGTCTTGTCGGTTCACCTCCTGGGTATGTCGGCTATGAAGAAGGTGGTCAGTTGACGGAAAAAGTCCGTCGTAAACCATACTCTGTCGTTCTGCTAGATGAAATCGAGAAAGCGCATCCTGATGTATTCAATATTCTCCTTCAAGTACTAGAAGACGGAAGATTGACGGATTCCAAAGGGCGTACGGTTGATTTCCGTAATACGGTTGTCATTATGACATCGAATGTTGGAGCGCAAGCATTGAAGAAAAATCGCTATGTGGGCTTCAATTTACAAGATACAACTCGGGATTACGAAGGTATGAAATCGTCAATGTTGGATGAGCTGAAGAAGGCATTCCGCCCCGAATTCCTCAACCGTGTCGATGAAATGATTGTCTTCCACTCGCTTGAAAAAGAACATCTACGTAAAATTGTGACGCTGATGGCTAATGAGTTAACAAAACGCCTGAACGAACAGGATATTGAACTCGAATTGACGGAAGCGGCACAAGATAAAATTACAGATGTCGGCTATGATCCTGAATACGGTGCGCGTCCATTGCGTCGTGCAATCCAGAAACATGTGGAAGACCGCTTGTCAGAGGAACTGTTGAAAGGCATCATATTGACTGGTGGAAAAGTAATCGTCGATGTAGAAGACGGGGAATTCGTTGTGAAGACGGGCCAAGTGGCTAAAAAAGAAGAAGTTGTGTTGAAAAAATAATGAGTGAACAGGATAGTCCGTCCATCGAATGTTTTTTCGATGGAAGTGGGCTGTCCTTTTCGTCTAGGGAGAGCTATATGGCGAAAAAAAAGACTAAATTTATGTGTAAGTCCTGTGGTTATGAATCACCGAAGTGGATGGGGCGCTGTCCGGGCTGTGGTGAATGGAATACGATGGACGAAGAAGTAGAGATTGTGCAAAAGGGCCCGCGTGGCGCATTTCAGCATACAGAAAATGTACGTCAGAAGGCTATGCCAATCAGTGCAATTGAAACAGTAGAGGAGCCACGAGTAGGCACGGATTTAGAGGAGTTAAATCGTGTGCTTGGTGGTGGGATTGTGCCGGGCTCACTTATTCTTATCGGCGGTGATCCGGGGATTGGGAAGTCTACGTTATTACTGCAAGTGTCCTCACTCCTTGCAAACAAGGGGCAACGGGTGCTTTATATTTCGGGTGAGGAATCCATTCGCCAGACAAAACTGCGTGCAGAACGGCTAGGTGTTGCGTCCGATGAGTTGTATATTTACGCGGAAACAGATTTGGGGCAAATTCATGAAACTGTGGCGAATGTGAAACCACAATTTGTCATTGTGGACTCCATTCAAACGGTCCATCATCCTGAAGTGACGTCTGCGCCAGGAAGTGTGTCGCAAGTACGTGAGTGTACAGCGGAATTGATGCGTATCGCTAAAACGCAAAATATCGCCATCTTCCTTGTAGGGCATGTTACGAAAGACGGTCAGATTGCTGGGCCACGCTTGTTAGAGCATATGGTGGATACGGTTTTGTATTTTGAAGGCGAACGGCATCATACGTACCGAATTTTACGCAGTGTGAAAAATCGATTTGGTTCGACGAATGAAATTGCGATCTTTGAAATGCTGCAAGCAGGCTTGAAGGAGGTACTGAATCCATCCGAATTATTCCTGCAAGAAAGATCGCAAGGTGGGGCGGGTTCGACGATTGTTGCGTCAATGGAAGGAACGCGCCCCATCCTTGTTGAGATTCAAGCGCTTGTCACGCCATCTAGTTTTAACTACCCGAAACGAATGGCGACTGGACTTGACCAAAACCGTGTTTCGCTGTTGATGGCAGTGTTGGAAAAACGTATGGGGATGCTGTTACAGGCGCAGGATGCATATATTAAAGTAGCGGGTGGTGTAAAGCTTGATGAGCCAGCCATTGACCTGGCGGTGCTCATGAGCATTGTATCGAGCTACCGAGATACAGCGGCTGGCTTGGCGGATTGTTTTGTCGGCGAAGTTGGGCTGACGGGGGAAGTGCGTCGTGTTTCGCGGATTGACCAGCGTGTGACGGAAGCGGCTAAACTGGGCTTTGACCGTGCAATCATACCGGCGTCAAACCTTGGTGGCTGGGATTACCCGGAAGGAATTCAGGTAATAGGCGTTGAAACAGTAAGTGATGCCCTGAAAATAGCCTTTAAGAATTAGCCCGAGTGTAGGACTGTTGAGTAGGCAGTCCTATCTCTTCATATTCCTAAAGGAATGTTGGCAAACAAGGAACTATCAGCCGGCTAAAGAGTCCTATTAGGTGTAGTAGGCAAGTTTTTTGTCTCGTCCCAATCAAGGTGAAGGTAGGGGAGGCAGTGTATATTTATTATTAAAGGAGGTGCTTCATCATGTTGAAAAAAGTAGTTCAAGCATCATTTTTACTTACTGGAGGAACACTTGGCGTTTTATTTTTACCGCACTTATTTCTCTTATTTTCTTTTACTGACAACCCGGTGATCAATAATCCTTATGTTGCTGCAATTCTTGGAGCGGCAATCTTATTTGTCTTTAGCCTTTTTTTAACCATGCCAATTATCAATTTCATCAAGTGGTGGGAAGAGCGTCTGTTAAAAGCACCTATTTTTGACTTGTTATTTGGAACGATTGGGCTTGTTCTTGGACTGAGCGTTGCATTTCTTGTGAACTTTGGGTTGAATGGTATTCAAATTCCTGGGATTACATCGATATTATCGGTGTTACCGATCTTGTTATCCGTTTTGCTAGGATATTTAGGTTTCCAAGTAGGATTCAAGAAGCGTGAAGAGTTTATTAATGCGATGTATATGATGAAAAATGCGGGACCGAAAAAGAAAGAAGCAGAAGAAACGCCTGTTCCAACTAGTGGGAAGCTATACAAAATATTAGATACAAGTGTTATTATAGATGGTCGGATTGCTGATATTTCAGCAACTGGTTTTCTGGAAGGTGTGCTCGTTGTCCCACAATTTGTATTGACAGAGCTTCAGCATATTGCTGATTCCTCAGATACATTGAAACGAACGAAGGGGAGACGCGGATTAGACGTTCTGAAACGTATGCAGACGGATGATGGACCCAATATTTTAATTACAGATGAGGATTTCGCAGATGTCTCGGAAGTCGATTTGAAGCTAGTGCGCCTTGCGAAAAGCATGGGAGGACTTGTCGTAACAAATGATTTCAATTTGAACAAAGTGGCAGATTTGCACGGCGTTTCGGTGTTAAACATTAATGACCTTGCTAATGCTGTAAAGCCAGTTGTTATCCCAGGTGAAGATATGCATGTCGTTGTCATTAAAGACGGTAAAGAGCATAATCAAGGGATTGCATATTTGGACGATGGTACGATGATTGTTGTGGAAGATGGGAAGTTTCATATCGGCAATGCCATCGATGTCGTTGTGACAAGCGTGTTGCAAACGTCGGCAGGGAGAATGATTTTTGCGAAGCCTAAAAATAGCAAGCCATTAAAACTAAGTTAACAATCGTACAAAGAAAGACGGGGAAGTAATCATGGAGTATACAGTCATGATGCCGGCAGCCGGAAGTGGGCAGCGAATGGGTGCTGGCTACAATAAACTCTTTTTAGAGCTCGATGATAAGCCAATTCTTATTCATACACTCGATGTATTCGAAAAGGATCCTGCTTGCGTTGGCATGATTCTTGCTGTGAAGCCAGCAGAGCGGGAGCGCATTCAATCGATGCTTACGCAATTTAGCATTACAAAGGTCAAAGCGCTTGTTGCGGGGGGCAGTGAGCGGCAACAGAGCGTTGCTGCGTGTATTCGAGCGCATGGCGAGGGAGGCATCGTCCTTGTTCATGATGCGGCAAGGCCGTTTATTAGCCAATCTGTGATTTATGAACTCGTTCAGGTTGCGAAGGAACACGGTGCGGCAATTGCAGGCGTGCAAGCAAAGGATACGATGAAGTTTGCGCCTGTGGGCATCGTCGAAGAAACGGTAGATCGTAGCAAGTTGTGGATTATTCAGACGCCACAAGCGTTCCAATATACTGTGCTACAAAAGGCTGCGGAGAAGGCAGAGGCGGAAGCGTTTCTCGGTACGGATGAGTCCATGCTCGTTGAACGACTGGGCCATCCGGTACGGATTGTGGAAAGTACGTATGATAACGTCAAGATGACAACACAGGAAGATCTTGTATTTGGTGAGATTTTATTGAGAAGAAGGCAGGGGAACAAAGATGATTCGAGTCGGACAAGGTTTTGACGTGCATGAGTTTGCGGAAGGTCGTCCACTTATTATAGGTGGAATTACGATTCCATATGAGCGAGGGTTAACAGGCCATTCAGATGCAGATGTATTGTTGCATACGATTACGGATGCAGCATTGGGTGCGATTGGTGAGGGAGATATCGGACGTCATTTTCCTGATACAGATGCAGCGTTTAAAGATGCGGACTCTGCGGTTTTGTTAGAAAAAATTTGGGCGCTTGTAGAGGCTAAAGGGTATAAGTTGGGCAATATCGATTGTACGATTATGGCGCAAAGACCGAAAATGGCACCGCATATTGAAACGATTCGTCAGCGAGTAGCAGAGCTTTTACATGCGGATGTCACACAAGTCAATGTCAAGGCGACAACGACTGAAAAATTGGGCTTTGTCGGACGAGAAGAAGGCATCGCTTCAATGGCGACAATTTTACTTGTAAAGGCTTGACCTCTTTCAACTTGTTTCAGCAAAAGTCCCTCACTCCTATAGGCGACTAAATGGATGCTAAATATGCATTCATTCAGTGAGGGCTCAAACACTGGCTGAATCAAGTTGAAGCCTCCGGCGGATGTCACAGATTTTCAAGAGGAGCTAAGAAGGCAGTCTAAGTACGCGATGTCCTGTCGCAACGACTGCATGACCAACATCCTGTTGGCCCCAAGCTCGAAGAAATCTGGACGCAATTACGCCGAGGCGTAATTGATAACGAATCTAGTGAGTGGTAAAATATACAGTAAAGTATAGAACGGGAGATGTACAAATTATGACAACAGAAGTACGTGTGCGCTATGCACCAAGTCCAACCGGGCATTTACATATCGGTGGAGCAAGAACAGCCTTGTTTAACTATTTATTTGCACGCCATCATGATGGGAAATTCATCGTGCGTATCGAGGATACAGACACGGAGCGTAATATTGAAGCGGGGGAATTATCTCAGCTCGAAAACTTAAAATGGCTTGGTATCGATTATGATGAATCCGTTGATATCGGAGGTCCGTATGGTCCATATCGTCAAATGGAGCGTTTGGATATTTATACAAAGCACGCACAGGAAATGTTAGAGGGCGGCCAAGCGTATAAATGTTTCTGTACATCTGAACAATTGGAAGCAGAACGTGAACAGCAAAAGGCATCAGGCATCGCTGCTCCAATGTATGGCGGTACATGTCGTAACTTAACAGCGGAAGAAGTGGCGGAGAAAGAAGCAGCGGGTATTCCGCATACAATTCGTATGCGTGTACCTGGAAACGTGGTTTATAACGTAGAAGACCTCGTGCGTGGTACGGTGTCATTCGAATCGAAGGACATTGGTGACTGGGTGCTTGTGAAAGCAAATGGCATTCCAACATACAATTTCGCCGTTGTTTTTGATGATCATTACATGAAAATTTCGCATGTCTTCCGTGGTGAAGAGCATTTGACGAATACACCAAAACAATTGATGATTTTTGATGTTTTTGGGTGGGAGTATCCGCGTTACGGACATATGACGTTAATCGTCAATGAAGACCGTAAAAAGCTTTCGAAACGTGATGAGTCGATTATTCAATTCATCTCACAATATAAAGAGCTTGGTTATTTACCAAAAGCGATGTTCAACTTCTTTGCACTGCTTGGCTGGTCGCCAGGTGGGGAAGAAGAAATTTTCACTCACGATGAGCTGGTCAAATTGTTCGATGAAAGCCGTCTATCGAAATCGCCATCGATGTTCGACAAACAGAAATTGACATGGATGAACAACCAATATGTGAAAAAAATGAGCCTCGATGAAGTAGTGGAGTTGGCTTTACCACATCTGCAAAAAGCGGGTCTTGTTAAACAGGAAATGTCGGAACAAGAAAGTGCATGGGTACGTGATCTAATTGCACTTTACCATGACCAACTGAGTTTCGGAGCTGAGATTGTGGAGCTATCCGCCCAGTTCTTTAATGATGAATTGGAATATGATGAAGAATCCCAAGCGGTACTCGCTGGAGAACAAGTTCCTGAAGTAATGGCTTCGTTTAAAGCTCAACTAGAGGCGCTGGAAACTTTCGATGCAGATTCTATCAAGGTGGCAATTAAGGCTGTTCAAAAAGAAACAGGTCATAAAGGGAAAAATCTCTTCATGCCAATTCGCGTTGTCACAACAGGACAAACGCATGGTCCGGAACTGCAAGCTGCGATTGCACTCATCGGAAAAGAGAAATCCGTTGCGCGTGTTGCGAAATACGCTAAGGCGTAATTGATTTACATTGACTTTCAAGCGCAGGCGTGTGAGAATAACAACAATTAGTTTGCTTTAAAGAACGAAGTTTAAAACCGCGAGTAAGAGGAAGGTATCCTAAGTTCGCCGCGTCCTGCGGCAACGGATGCATAACTGGCATCCTGCCAGTCCTCGCAACAACTTCATGACCTACATCATGTAGGCCTAAGCTTTGAGAAGGAGAAGTACAGATTGCAAGCTCTTCAGAGAGGATCATCACCGGCTGTAAGTGATCCGTGCCGCTGCAATGTGGAAATGCACCTTTGAGTGCCGTGCCGAACGTTAAGTAGGCCGGACGCATCGCCAGCGTTATGGGCGTTAAGCGGGAAGGGTACGTACACCTTCCAAGCGGAGTGGAACCACGTATTCAATGCGTCTCTGTCATTTTTGACAGGGGCGCATTTTTTATCGTCTAGGCTTCAGCGCCTAGGGGCTCGGGGCGTTTCGGTCTTGCTGATAAAGGCAAAAAGCACCTTTATCTTCAAGCTCTCCAACGCCTGTCGCGCTTACGCTTTTGTTGTTTTGGGCTTTGTAGGATACGAGTCATGCAGTTATCGCCATGGGATTTGGTCGGTGTAGGCTGCGGATCTTGAAAATCGGGAGGGGGAAGTAAGTTGTTTAAAAGGATGAGGGAAGATATTCAATGCATATTTGATCAAGACCCGGCAGCGCGTAGTACGATTGAGGTTGTGCTTACCTACTCGGGTCTGCATGCGACGTGGTCACACCGTATTGCCCATGCGTTATACAAGAAAAAACTCTTATTTCTTGCGCGGGCGGTCTCGCAAGTTAGCCGTTTCTTTACGGGTATTGAAATTCATCCAGGCGCACAAATTGGGAGAAGATTTTTTATCGACCATGGGATGGGTGTTGTCATTGGGGAGACGTGCGAAATTGGTAATGACGTTACCCTTTACCAAGGTGTTACGCTCGGTGGAACGGGTAAAGAGAAAGGGAAGCGCCATCCAACGCTTTGTGATAATGTCCTTGTTGCGTCGGGGGCAAAGGTGCTTGGTTCCATTACGATTGGAGAAAATAGTAAAGTTGGAGCGGGTTCGGTTGTGTTAAAAGATGTCCCGTCTGACTCGACGGTTGTTGGCATTCCGGGAACAGTCGTTATTTCGAATGGTGTAAAAGTAAAAGGTAAATACGATCACCAAGACATTCCGGATCCGGTGGCGGATAAATGCCAGATGCTTGAAAATCAAATTACGCACTTAACAGATCGACTTGAACAACTAGAGCAACAGCAGGTAAAGGAAGGGGAATTACGATGAGCATTCAAATTTATAATACGCTTACGCGGAAGAAAGAGCCGTTCATTCCAATGGAGGAAGGCAAAGTGAAGATGTATGTTTGTGGCCCAACGGTTTACAACTACATCCATATCGGGAATGCCCGTCCAGTTATCGTTTTTGATACAGTGCGCCGTTATTTAGAGTACCGTGGATATGATGTGAAGTACGTTTCGAATTTCACGGACGTTGACGATAAGATTATTAATACAGCTAAAGAGCTAGGTGAAGAAGTTGGCGAGCTGACAGACCGTTTTATCAACGCGTATTTTGAAGACGTTGAAGCGCTTGGTTGCGGCAAGGCTGACGTGCACCCGCGCGTAACGGATCATATCGAGGACATCGTTGAATTTGTGAAAGTATTGGTTGATAAGGGTTATGCGTATGAATCGCAAGGCGATGTGTATTATCGTACGCGCAAGTTTGACGGCTATGGAAAACTGTCACACCAATCGACAGATGAATTGAAAATTGGCGCGCGCATTGAAGAAGGCGTCAAGAAAGAGAATTCGCTCGACTTTGCGTTGTGGAAGGCGGCAAAGGAAGGCGAAATTTCATGGGAAAGCCCGTGGGGAGCTGGGCGTCCAGGCTGGCATATCGAATGTTCAGTAATGGCAAGAGAGCATCTTGGCGATACGATGGATATTCATGCAGGTGGACAGGATTTAGCGTTCCCACACCATGAGAATGAAATTGCGCAATCTGAGGCGATGACGGGTAAACCGTTTGCGAAGTATTGGATGCACAACGGCTATATCAATATTGACAATGAAAAAATGTCGAAATCACTTGGCAACTTTGTGTTGGTCAATGATATTCGGAAGCAGATTGATCCAAAGGTACTTCGTTTCTTTATTCTTTCTGTGCAATATAGACATCCAGTTAACTTTTCACAAGATCTTGTTGAAAGTGCAAAGAATGGCTTGGAGCGTGTGCAGACGGCGTATGCCAATTTGAAGCATCGTTTGGAAGCATCGGCAGACTTAGGCGATCAGCAAGATATGTGGATGCATAAGGTGCAAGCGTGCAAAGAGGATTTTGAGGTAGCGATGGACGATGACTTTAATACGGCAAATGCAATTGCCGTGATTTTCGAACTTGCGAAGTTGGCAAACGTCTATTTACTAGAGAAGAATACACAGCAGGCTGTACTTGAACAATTTGTGCAGACGTTTGATGATTTGATGGGTGTTCTTGGCTTACCATTCAATGATGAGGCTGATTTATTGGATGCAGATATTGAAGCATTGATTGAAGAACGATTGGAAGCGCGCCGTAATCGTGATTTCAAACGTTCGGATGAGATTCGTGAGGAATTGAAGGCGCAGGGAATTGTGCTCGAGGATACAGCGCAAGGTACACGTTGGAAAAGAGGATGAGTAAAATGTATAGCTTGCGTGACGTAGATGTGAAACAACTGAATGCATTGGCGTTGGCGTATATGGGAGATGCGGTATATGAGCAGGCGGTGCGAGAGCATCTCCTGCGTTCAGGTCGTGTCAAACCGAATATTTTGCATCGAGAGGCGACGCGTTATGTTTCTGCGAAGTCGCAAGCGGCGGTTGTGAAAATGATGCAGGAATCAGATTTTTTAACAGAGGAAGAGCAGGCGGTTATGAGGCGTGGACGCAATGCGAAGTCGGGGTCAGTGCCTAAAAACACCGATGTCGTGACGTACAATTACAGTTCAGCGTTCGAAGCGGTAATCGGGTTTTTACATTTGCTTGGTAGGACAGAGAGAGTGGCGGAACTAATTAGTGAATCAATCGCATTTATCGAAAAACCGAAAGAGGAGGGGACACAATGACAGAACAAGAAGCTGAATTGATTGGTGGGAAAAATCCTATCGTTGAAGCACTGCGTTCAGGTAGAGAGTTGAATAAAATCTGGATTGCGGAAGGGTTAAACAAGAAAAGTATCGGTGAAATACTAGCGCTTGCAAAAGAAGCAGGCGTGATTGTACAAGCTGTGCCGAAACAAAAGCTAGATGGCATGCTGGATGTGAATCATCAAGGCATTATTGCATCAGTTGCGGCTTATAAGTATGCGGAGTTGGAAGATCTCTTTAGCGTGGCGGCGAAACGTGGAGAAGATCCTTTGTTCGTGATTCTCGATGAACTTGAAGATCCTCATAATTTAGGGTCTATCTTACGGACGGCTGATGCAACGGGGGTACATGGTATTATTATTCCGAAGCGCCGCTCTGTAGGGCTTACCGGCGTTGTTGCAAAAGCATCGACGGGAGCGATTGAACATGTCCCTGTTGTGCGGGTGAATAATTTGTCGCAGACGGTGGAGGAATTGAAAAAACGTGGTGTCTGGATCGCGGGTACGGACGCTGCAAAATCGGCGGATTATAGACAGATGGATGCCACTTTACCGCTCGCTGTTATTATCGGAAGCGAAGGGAAAGGCATGTCGCGGATTTTAAAAGAAAAATGCGATTTCCTCTATCATCTACCGATGGTTGGGCATGTGACATCGCTCAACGCTTCAGTCGCAGCCTCCCTGTTAATGTATGAAGTGTTGCGCAAGCGCCAACCGCTTCATACAGGCAGATGAAAACAGACATACTCCTCGTCGACGGCTATAATGTCATCGGTGCATGGGAGGAATTGCGCCAGATGAAACAAGAGCGACTTGCCGATGCACGTAATCGTCTAATAGAGCGAATGGCGGAGTACAAAGCGCATACAGGATGGCGTGTCATTATAGTGTTCGATGCGTATTTGACGCCGGGAATTGAAACGAAAATGCGGCAGTTTGATGTCGAGGTCGTTTTTACGCGGGAAAACGAAACGGCGGACGAGCGTATTGAAAAATTGGTTTCCGAATTGAGCGGTCGCCGTGTGCAACTTCATGTAGCAACCTCAGATTTTACAGAACAATGGGTTGTTTTTGCACAAGGTGCGCTCCGGAAATCGGCGCGAGAACTCGAAATTGAAATGGATGAAATCGATAAAATGATCACGGCAAAAGTGAAGGGGATTCAGGAACGGCGCCCATTTTCGAAAATTCCGTTGTCGGATGAAGTTGCGGAAATATTTGAAAAGTGGCGACGTGGAATGAAATGAACGGTTGACGCAAAAATTTTCCATACTGTATACTTGTTAAAATAGCGATAACGAACCGGGGTGATCCAGTTGGTGGAAAAGACATATGTTGGTGGCGGCTTATTAGATTTCACAGGACTTTCCGATGAGGAAATCATAACGACTATTCACGCAGGGAATACGGATGCGCTTGATTTTTTAATTACGAAGTATCAATCGTTCGTTAGATTGAAAGCGCGCTCATATTTTTTAATGGGTGGAGATCGAGAGGATATCATCCAAGAAGGTATGATTGGTCTTTACAAGGCGATTCGTGATTTTAAAGAAGATCGGTTAAGTTCATTCAAAGCATTTGCGGAACTGTGCATTACAAGGCAAATCATTACAGCTATTAAGACCGCTACAAGGCAAAAGCACATTCCGCTGAACACATCCGTTTCGTTAGATAAGCCTGTTTTTGATGAAGAATCTGATCGTACACTTCTCGATGTGATTGCAGGGCCGCTTCTGGATGATCCTGAGGATTTCATGATTCATAAGGAAGATTTTATCCAAATGGAAGACGAGATGAATAAAGTATTGAGTGGATTGGAAAAACAAGTGTTAGCGCTTTACTTGGAGGGGCAGTCTTATCAAGAGATTTCGGACGAGCTAAACAGACAAGTGAAGTCTGTGGACAATGCGCTTCAGCGGATAAAACGCAAACTTGAGCGCTATATGCAAGTGGATGCAGTGCGCTAATCATCTGTTTCCATCGTATTGACAGCGTAGATGTTAGATGGTACTCTTTAGCAAGACTATGAGTCGTATAGGGTGAGAAAAATGTCTAAAAAAATTAGTTTAAGTTGTGATACATGCGGATCGCGGAATTACTCCGTACCGGCAAGCAAGAGTAAGCCAACAGAACGTTTGTCGTTGAAGAAATTTTGCAGTCATTGCAATGGACATACAATGCATAAACAGACAGCGTAAGACGACTTGTCTATGCTAAGCATTATATATTTTATTCGGAGGTTTACAGTCTAATGAGCAAGTTAACGGGTTTTTTCAAAGACGTAGTCTCGGAAATGAGAAAGGTCAGTTGGCCGAAGCGTAAAGAATTGACGCGCTATACAATCGTCGTTCTTTCAACAGTTGTCTTTATGGCGATTTACTTCGGACTTGTTGATTTTGGCATTTCACGGGTAATGAAATGGTATCTTGCGTTATAATTTAAGTAGCATGAATAATCCCCTTGAAAAATATCCCGTCTGACAGTATGAACGGGTTTTTTTCAATTGTCTAGACGCTGGTCACTTATTTTTGTATGGAGAAGGAGGGACGGACGCAAAGTCCTTGTTATTATGGATATGGAAAAGAATTGGTATGTAGTGCACACGTATTCTGGTTATGAAAATAAGGTGAAAGCCAATCTGGAAAAACGTGTTGAAACAATGGGTATGCAAGACAAAATTTTCCGAGTTGTTATTCCTGAAGAAGAGGAAACGGATTTCAAAGATGGTAAGAAGCGCACAATGATGAAAAAGACGTTCCCTGGATACGTTCTTGTAGAAATTATTATGACGGACGATTCGTGGTACGTTGTACGAAATACGCCAGGCGTAACAGGTTTTATCGGCTCATCAGGTGGAGGTGCTAAGCCGACGCCATTGCTACCGGAAGAAGTAGAGTTCATCCTTAAACAAATGGGTGTTGCAGAACGCAAAGGTGAAGTTGCCTATGAAGTTGGCGAAATTGTACAAGTACTTGAAGGGCCGTTTGCACACTTTGAAGGTAAAGTGGAAGAAATCGACGAAGACAAAGGCAAAGTAAAAGTGACCGTTGATATGTTTGGCAGAGAAACAAAAATGGAACTTGACTTTGAACAAGTTGAAAAATTGTAGTCCGTTTGCACTTGCAAACTTTGCAAAATAGTGGTATCATTTCAAAGGTCAGACTGTAAACTGTCAGTCTGGGCAAATTAAACATACTACCAGCGTATGCTGGCAGGCACATATTGAGTGGGAGGGGCGACCCTATTACCACATCACGGACTTAAGGAGGTGTGTCTCGTGGCTAAAAAAGTTATCAAAGTTGTTAAATTGCAAATTCCTGCTGGAAAAGCGAACCCGGCTCCACCAGTTGGACCAGCGCTAGGTCAAGCAGGTGTGAACATCATGGGATTCTGTAAAGAATTCAATGCGCGTACAGCAGATCAAGCAGGTCTTATTATTCCTGTTGAAATTTCTGTATTCGAGGACCGTTCATTCACATTTATTACAAAAACTCCACCGGCAGCAGTATTGCTGAAGGTTGCAGCCAATCTTCAAAAAGGTTCAGGTGAACCGAATAAAAAGAAGGTTGCTACTGTGAAACGTGATAAAGTTCGCGAAATCGCAGAACAAAAAATGCCAGACCTAAACGCAGCATCAGTTGAAGCAGCGATGGCAATGGTTGAAGGTACTGCACGCAGTATGGGAATCACGATCGAAGACTGATTCCAATCTTGTAAAGCGGTGTTTCTTTGTAGTGGGGGTTGCGCTTGTTCTTTAGGACACGCAACCCTTATTCGTGGGAGGTTCAATCCGTTAAAACCACAAACGAGGAGGAAATTTTAAATGGCTAAAAGAGGTAAAAAGTTCGTAGAAGCTGCGAAGCTTGTAGATCGCATGGCGGCATACGACGTAAAAGAAGCGATTGAACTCGCTAAAAAAACGAGCACAGTAAACTTCGACGCAACAGTTGAAGTAGCATTCCGTCTAGGAATTGACACTCGTAAAAACGATCAGCAAATCCGTGGAGCAGTTGTGCTTCCAAACGGAACTGGTAAAACTCAACGTGTTCTTGTTTTCGCTAAAGGCGAAAAACTTAAAGAAGCAGAAGCTGCAGGTGCAGACTTTGCAGGGGACGCGGAATATATTACTAAAATCCAACAAGGTTGGTTCGATTTCGACGTTATCGTTGCGACACCTGACATGATGGGTGAAGTAGGTAAAATTGGTCGTGTTCTTGGGCCAAAAGGACTTATGCCGAACCCGAAAACAGGCACAGTTACGTTTGACGTAACAAAAGCAATCGAAGAAATCAAAGCAGGTAAAGTTGAATACCGTGCAGACAAAGCGGGAATCATCCACGCACCAATCGGTAAAGTTTCTTTCGATAACGAAAAATTGGAAGAAAACTTAGCGACTGTGTTTGACGTAATTCAAAAAGCGAAACCTGCAGCAGCAAAAGGCACATACATGAAGTCTGTTAACTTAACGACTACAATGGGTCCTGCTGTGAAAATTGATCCTTCAAGCGTAGTAATCAAAAACTAATATTGACACATCGTTAGTCTTCTGGTAAGATGACTTCTGTTGTGAATATAACCATTTGTACCGTAGACAGTAGGAGTGGCATGCCACTTAAAATTCCTACCGAGGACAAGACGCTCTTTTTTTAAGATGACGACTTTTCTGCCCTCGTGTCTACACTATGTAGATGTGAGGGCTTTTCATATCGGTATAAGTGACCCCAAATTTTTAGGAGGTGTCCAGATGAGCAAAGTATTAGAAGCTAAACAAGCAGTAGTTGGTGAAATTGCGGATAAGTTGAAAGCATCAGCTTCCGTAGTTGTAGTTGACTACCGTGGTCTAACTGTTAGCCAAGTTACGGAACTTCGTAAACAGCTTCGTGATGCAGGTATTGACTTTAAAGTTTACAAAAACTCAATGTCACGCCGTGCTGCCGAAGCTGCAGGACTTGAAGGGTTGAACGAATACCTTACAGGACCAAACGCAATCGCGTTTTCAACTGAGGACGTTGTTGCTCCTGCAAAAATCCTTAACGATTTTGCAAAAGCAAACGACAAACTTGAAATCAAAGCAGGTATCATTGAAGGTGCAATTGCAACAGAAGCAGACGTTAAAGCGTTGGCGGAACTTCCATCACGCGACGGTCTACTTTCTATGCTACTCAGCGTACTTCAAGCGCCAATGCGCAACTTCGCACTTGCAACAAAAGCTGTTGCAGAGCAAAAAGAAGAACAAGGCGCTTAATCAAGCAGCCTGAAATACAACTTGCGAGCTAAGGCTCGACAAAACAACTATTAGGAGGAAAATATAATGACTAACGCACAAATCCTTGAAGCAATCAAAGAAATGACAGTTCTTGAACTAAACGACCTTGTAAAAGCAATCGAAGAAGAGTTCGGCGTAACAGCTGCAGCTCCAGTTGCAATGATGGGTGGAGCTGGTGGCGGAGACGCTGCTGCTGAGCAAACAGAATTCGACGTAATTCTTGCATCTGCTGGAGATCAAAAAATCAAAGTTATCAAAGCTGTTCGTGAAATCACTGGCCTAGGCTTGAAAGAAGCGAAAGAAGTAGTTGATAACGCTCCAAAAGCAATCAAAGAAGGCGTATCTAAAGAAGAAGCAGAAGAGATGAAAGCGAAACTTGAAGAAGTTGGCGCAGCAATCGAACTTAAGTAATTTTGAATAATGAAGAAAAGCCTGCCGAATTCGGACGGGCTTTTCTTCGTTTTTTTATCTTCATTCATCTTGCTGTTTGATGGAGGTGGAGTTGATACGACTTTCTTGTGCTGTTCGGCGGATGTCGTGGGTTTTGAAGGGGGGGCAAAGGAAGGGAGGTTGTCTAAGTTCGTAGCGACTTTGTGACTTTTATCCTATAGGCCTCGAATTCGATTTGAAATCTAGATGTAAATACGCTGAGGTATAAATGAACTGGAGGGTGGACATAAATGTCTGACCATTACTATTCGAAAAATCCTACTGTGAAAAGTGACCCGAAAGACTGGTTGACGGTGTTGCGTGGTAAAACGCTACGTTTTAAGACGGATGCTGGTGTATTCAGTAAAGGAGAAGTGGACTTCGGTTCGCGGCTCTTGGCAGAATCTTTTGTAGCACCTGAGCCGGAAGGGGCGATTCTTGACGTCGGTTGTGGCTATGGTCCGATTGGTCTATCGATCGGCGCATCTTTTCCCGAACGGAACGTCCATATGGTGGATGTGAATGAACGGGCGCTTGCTCTTGCGGCGCATAATGCAAAACAGAATGACATCGCGAATGTGGTGATCTATCCAAGCGATGCGTTATCGGCTGTAGAAGCAGAGGGGTTTGCTGCGATTTTAACAAACCCGCCAATCCGTGCAGGAAAAGAGACGGTCTTTAATTTTTATGCAGGTGCATTTGCAAAGTTGCGAGTGGGTGGCGAGTTGTGGGTAGTTATCCAGAAGAAGCAGGGGGCGCCTTCGACGATGGATCGATTGACGGAGCTTTTCGGAAACGTGGAAACGGTGGTTAAGAAAAAAGGTTATTTCATTTTGAAAGCCCAAAAGTCTTGACGGTGAAGAATAGTTGTGATAATGTTGTAAAATGCATAAATTATTATAATGCGGTCGTATGCCCTTTTGCATGAAAAGTAGTCATAAAAGGGATACTGATAATGTATACAAGTTTGTCAAACCGAAAATGAGCTCTTGCCGGAACTCGTTTTCTTTTTGTTTTTTTCGATATCATACACCATTTTTATGATTTCGCAAAGAACTATTATTGTTTTATGAGGGGTGAAAGAGTTGACAGGTCATTTAGTTAAGTATGGTCAACACCGTCAGCGTAGAAGTTTCGCGCGGATCAGCGAAGTGCTCGATTTGCCGAATCTAATTGAAATCCAGACGGCATCTTATGAGTGGTTTTTAGAAGAAGGGTTACGGGAAATGTTCCGTGATATCTCCCCGATTCAAGACTTTACAGGAAACCTAGCGCTGGAATTCATCGATTATCAACTTGGAGAACCTAAGTATCCGGTGGATGAATCGAAAGAACGTGACGTAACATTTGCTGCACCACTTCGTGTGAAAGTGCGCTTGCACAACAAGGAAACTGAAGAAGTAAAAGAACAAGATGTCTTCATGGGCGATTTCCCGTTGATGACTGAAAACGGTACGTTTGTTATTAACGGAGCGGAGCGAGTAATCGTTTCTCAGTTAGTCCGTTCACCGAGTGTTTACTTCAATGATAAGACTGACAAAAACGGAAAGCGTGGTTTCGGTGCAACGGTTATTCCGAACCGTGGTGCATGGCTTGAGTATGAAACTGACGCGAAAGACGTTGTTCATGTCCGAATTGACCGCACACGGAAATTACCGGTTACAGTACTACTTCGTGCACTAGGCTTTTCATCTGACCAAGAAATCATTGATTTGATAGGTGATAACGAGTACTTACGTAATACGCTTGAAAAAGATAATACGGAAAGCTCGGAAAAAGCTTTGCTTGAAATTTACGAACGACTTCGCCCAGGTGAGCCACCAACGCTAGATAGTGCGAAGAACCTTTTGTTCTCTCGTTTCTTCGACGCAAAAAGGTATGACCTAGCGAATGTTGGGCGCTATAAGATGAATAAGAAACTTCATGCACAAAACCGCTTGTTCAACCAAACTGTGGCTGAAACGCTAGTCGATCCTGAAACAGGGGAGATTTTGCTGGAGAAAGATCAGCTTATTGACCGTCGTACATTGGATCGTTTGCTTCCACACTTGGAAAATGGAATCGGTTTTGAGGAGATTTCGCATTCAAGCGGAGTACTCGATGAAAACATCACGATTCAATCCATTAAGATATACTCTCCAAAAAGTGAAGAAAAACAAGTCATCAACGTGATTTCTAACGCTTATGTCGATGAATCTGTTAAGCATGTAACGCCTGCAGACATCGTTGCATCAATCAGCTATTTCTTCAACCTTCTTCATGGTGTTGGAAATACGGACGATATTGACCATCTCGGGAATCGTCGTCTCCGTTCTGTCGGGGAACTTCTTCAAAACCAATTCCGTATCGGACTTTCCCGTATGGAACGCGTGGTAAAAGAACGTATGTCTATTAACGACACACAATCGATCGTACCGCAGCAACTGATTAACATTCGCCCGGTTATCGCTTCGATTAAAGAGTTCTTCGGAAGCTCACAATTGTCGCAGTTCATGGATCAGACGAACCCGCTAGCAGAATTGACACATAAACGTAGACTATCTGCGCTCGGACCCGGTGGTTTAACACGGGAACGTGCAGGTATGGAAGTACGTGACGTTCACTACTCTCACTACGGTCGTATGTGTCCAATTGAAACGCCAGAGGGCCCGAACATTGGACTTATCAACTCGCTTTCAACATTTGCGAAAGTGAACAAGTTTGGTTTCATTGAAACGCCGTATCGAAAAGTCGACCCTGTAACAGGTCAAGTGACAACGCAGATCGACTACTTAACGGCTGATGTGGAAGATAACTATGTTGTTGCGCAAGCAAATGCAATCCTTGCTGAAGATGGCTCTTTCGTCAATGACGAAATTGTAGGTCGTTTCCAAGGGGATAATACTGTATTTAAACGTGAACAAATCGACTACATGGATGTATCGCCAAAACAAGTAGTGTCAGCTGCGACTGCTTGTATTCCATTCCTAGAAAATGATGACTCGAACCGTGCGCTTATGGGAGCGAACATGCAACGTCAAGCTGTTCCACTTCTGAACCCGGAAGCACCTTTTGTTGGAACGGGGATGGAGCACGTATCAGCACGTGACTCTGGAGCCGCGGTTCTAGCAAAATTCGATGGAATTGTTGAGCATGTTGAAGCGAAAGAAATCCGCGTTCGCCGCATCGAAACGGTAGATGGTAAAGAGGTAAAAGGTGATCTTACGATTTACCGTCTTGAAAACTTTATCCGTTCAAACCAAGGGACATGTTATAACCAACGTCCAATTATCAGCGTAGGCGACCGCGTGAAGCCACTTGATATTTTGGCAGATGGACCTTCGATGGAACAAGGAGAGCTTGCGCTTGGGCGTAACGTTCTGACGGCCTTCATGACATGGGACGGCTTCAACTATGAGGATGCCATTATCATGAGTGAGCGTCTCGTAAAAGACGATGTATTTACTTCGGTGCATATCGAAGAATACGAATCTGAAGCGAGAGACACGAAGCTTGGACCGGAAGAAATTACGCGAGATATTCCAAACGTAGGTGAAGATGCTCTTCGCAACTTGGATGACCGCGGAATTATCCGTGTTGGAGCCGAAGTGCGGGATGGCGATATTCTTGTTGGGAAAGTGACTCCGAAAGGTGTAACGGAACTGACTGCGGAAGAACGACTTCTACACGCAATCTTTGGTGAAAAAGCACGTGAAGTTCGTGATACATCTCTTCGTGTACCGCATGGTGCAGGTGGAATTGTACTAGACGTTAAAGTGTTCAACCGTGAAGATGGCGACGAGCTACCACCAGGCGTTAACCAGTTAGTCCGTGCATATATCGTCCAAAAACGGAAAATTTCCGTTGGGGATAAAATGGCCGGACGTCACGGAAACAAAGGGGTAATTTCTCGTATCTTACCTGAATCAGATATGCCGTACTTACCAGACGGTACGCCAATCGATGTCATGCTTAACCCGCTTGGGGTACCATCACGTATGAACATCGGACAGGTTCTCGAAATGCACCTTGGTATGGCATCACGTAGCATAGGTGTCCATATGGCTTCGCCTGTATTTGACGGAGCGAACGAAGAGGACGTTTGGGAAACGATGGAAGAGGCTGGAATGGACCGTGACGGAAAAACAATTCTGTATGATGGCCGTTCTGGTGAAGCGTTTGACAACCGTGTATCTGTTGGTGTCATGTACTTGATCAAACTGGCGCACATGGTTGACGATAAGCTTCACGCTCGTTCTACTGGACCATACTCACTTGTTACGCAACAACCATTGGGTGGTAAAGCTCAATTCGGTGGTCAGCGCTTCGGGGAGATGGAAGTGTGGGCACTTGAAGCATATGGTGCCGCTTATACACTTCAAGAGATTCTGACTGTGAAGTCGGATGACGTTGTAGGACGTGTGAAAACGTACGAATCGATTGTTAAAGGTGAAAGTGTTCCACAACCAGGTGTTCCTGAATCATTCAAAGTTCTTATTAAAGAACTTCAGAGCTTGGGCTTGGACGTGAAGATGCTGTCACTCGATTTAGAAGAAATCGAGTTGCGTGATCTTGACGAAGATGATGATATGCAACCAACAGACGCTTTGAATCTTATAAAAGAAGATCAGACAGTCTAATTTATGAACCAATGAGCTAGTGGATTTGACAGAAGGGGGAGTCGCACATCCCCTTCTTGTTTCATAACGTGCGCTTGCTGGGAAAAGCCAATTGCAGCGATAAGACTAAAGGGAGGTAGGCTCCTTGATAGATGTAAACAATTTTGAGTATATGAAAATCGGCCTCGCTTCACCAGATAAGATTCGTTCATGGTCGTATGGTGAGGTCAAGAAGCCAGAAACAATTAACTACCGTACATTGAAGCCAGAGAAAGATGGGCTGTTTTGTGAACGCATTTTCGGACCTACGAAAGATTGGGAATGTCATTGCGGAAAATACAAACGTGTACGCTATAAAGGCGTCGTCTGTGACCGTTGTGGAGTAGAAGTAACGCGTCAAAAAGTACGTCGTGAACGCATGGGGCATATTGAACTCGCAGCTCCGGTTACACATATTTGGTATTTCAAAGGTATTCCAAGCCGTATGGGACTTATTTTAGATATGACACCGCGTGCTTTGGAAGAAATCATTTATTTCGCATCCTATGTCGTCGTTGATCCGGCAGATACGCCACTGGAAAGAAAGCAATTGCTTTCTGAAAAGGAATACCGTATCTATCGTGAAAAATACGGCTCTAAATTCCAAGCGCTTATGGGCGCTGAAGCAATCGAACGCCTTCTAATGGCAATCGATTTGGATAAAGAAACAGAGTTCTTGAAAGAAGAATTGAAAACAGTCCAAGGACAACGCCGTACGCGTGCGATTAGACGTCTTGAAGTCGTTGAATCGTTCCGTAATTCAGGTAATAAACCTGAATGGATGGTTCTTGAAGTGTTACCGGTTATCCCACCGGAACTTCGCCCGATGGTCCAACTTGACGGTGGACGTTTTGCAACTTCTGACTTGAATGATTTGTATCGTAGGGTTATTAACCGGAACAACCGTCTGAAACGCCTTCTTGATCTTGGTGCACCGGGAATCATTGTTCAAAATGAGAAGCGGATGTTACAAGAAGCTGTTGATGCACTTGTTGACAATGGTCGTCGTGGTCGCCCGGTTACGGGACCAGGGAACCGTCCATTGAAATCTCTTTCTCATATGTTGAAAGGGAAACAAGGTCGTTTCCGTCAAAACTTACTCGGTAAACGGGTCGACTATTCAGGTCGTTCGGTTATCGTTGTAGGACCTAACTTAAAAATGTATCAGTGTGGTTTGCCGAAAGAAATGGCAATCGAACTGTTTAAACCATTCGTGATGAAAGAACTCGTTGAACGAGGACTTGCACACAACATTAAGAGTGCTAAACGTAAAATCGAACGCCTTCACTCTGAAGTATGGGACGTTCTCGAAGACGTTATTAAGGAGCATCCGGTCCTTCTGAACCGTGCCCCAACTCTTCACCGTCTTGGTATCCAAGCGTTTGAACCGATTCTCGTAGAAGGGCGCGCAATCACACTTCACCCACTCGTATGTACGGCTTATAACGCTGACTTCGATGGTGACCAGATGGCCGTTCACGTTCCGTTATCTGCGGAAGCGCAAGCGGAAGCACGTTTACTAATGTTAGCAGCACAAAACATTTTGAACCCGAAAGATGGAAAGCCAGTTGTTACACCGTCTCAGGATATGGTTTTAGGAAACTACTACCTTACTTTGGAGCGTGTAGGTGCATCAGGTGAAGGGACAACATTCAGGGATGCGAATGAAGCATTGATTGCTTATCATAACGGTCATGTTCATCTGCATTCGCGAATTGCGATTCAAGCAGGTTCTCTGAACAACCCGACATTTACGGAAGAGCAGAATGGCAAATTGCTGTTGACGACAATTGGTAAAATTATTTTCAACGAAATTTTACCGGAGTCATTCCCGTATATTAACGAACCAACGGACTTCAACTTGCAAGTTGAAACACCAGATAAGTATTTCATCGCAGGTACTGTAGATCCGAAGCAATACCTAGCGGATATGGAACTTATACAGCCGTTTAAAAAGAAAATTCTTGGGAATATCATCGCGGAAATCTTCAAACGTTTCCATATTACAGAAACGTCACGCATGCTTGACCGTATGAAAAACCTTGGATTTAAATATTCAACACGTGCGGGAATTACAATTGGTATTTCGGATATCGTTGTACTACCGAACAAAGATGATATCTTGCAAGAAGCGCAAGACAAAGTCGATAAAGTCATGCAGCAGTTCCGTCGTGGTTTGATCACGGAGGAAGAACGATATGATCGTGTTATCTCTTATTGGAGTAATGCGAAGGATATCATTCAAGCTAAACTGATGGATTCACTTGACCATGCCAACCCGATTTATATGATGAGTGACTCGGGCGCACGGGGTAACGCATCGAACTTTACGCAACTTGCAGGTATGCGGGGACTCATGGCCAACCCGGCTGGACGAATTATCGAACTTCCGATCAAATCATCCTTCCGTGAAGGGTTAACAGTACTCGAGTACTTTATCTCGACGCACGGTGCTCGTAAAGGACTTGCGGATACAGCACTTAAGACGGCTGACTCAGGTTACTTAACACGTCGACTTGTTGACGTTGCGCAAGACGTTATCGTCCGAGAAGATGACTGTGGAACAGACCGCGGTTTGGAAATCGGTGCGTTGATGGAAGGCACAGAATTGATTGAAGGCCTCGATGAGCGTATCGAAGGTCGTCACACGAAGAAAACTATTTACCATCCTGAAACGGGCGCATTGATTCTTGAAAAAGATGCGTTGATCACAGCGGATGCGACGCGCGCCATCATGGATGCAGGTATCGAAAAAATTACGATTCGATCAGCGTTCACTTGTAATACGAAGCACGGTGTTTGTAAGAAGTGTTACGGCATTAACTTGGCGACAGGTGAAAACGTCGAGGTCGGTGAAGCGGTTGGAATTATCGCTGCGCAGTCTATCGGTGAGCCGGGTACACAGCTTACGATGCGTACGTTCCATACAGGTGGAGTTGCGGGGGATGACATTACACAAGGTCTTCCGCGTATCCAAGAGATTTTCGAATCTCGGAATCCGAAAGGGCAAGCGGTTATCTCGGAAATCACAGGTGAAATCATTGAGATTGACGAAATCCGTGAAGGTCAAAAAGAAATTACAATTCAAGGCGATGTAGAAACGCGTAAATACCTTGCGCCATATAATGCACGTCTGAAAGTTGAGGTTGGCGATAAGATTGAGCGAGGCGAAGTCATTACGGAAGGTTCGATCGACCCGAAAGAACTGATTGTCGTAAAAGACGTCGCAACGGTTCAAGAATATCTCTTGAAAGAAGTTCAAAAAGTTTACCGTATGCAAGGTGTTGAAATCGGTGACAAGCACGTCGAAGTAATGGTTCGCCAAATGCTTCGTAAAGTGCGTGTCATTGAAGCGGGAGATACGGAACTACTACCGGGATCACTGCTTGATATTCATCAATTTGCAGATGCGAATGCAGAAGTGCTTCAAGCTGGAAAAGTTCCAGCGACTTGCCGACCTGTCATTCTCGGTATTACAAAGGCATCACTTGAAACTGAATCCTTCTTGTCAGCAGCATCTTTCCAAGAAACAACTCGTGTCTTGACAGATGCAGCCATCAAAGGGAAAACAGATGAGCTACTAGGCTTGAAGGAAAACGTTATTATCGGGAAACTTGTACCGGCAGGAACGGGTATGCAACGTTACCGTCATATTGTTATGGAACAAGAAGGAGAAAACGGCTCAGCTAAGAAAGTACTGGCAGAGTAAGTTTTATCTGAAATGGGGGAAGAGAATTTCTCCCCCCTATTTCCCTTTTATCTGTTGACAATTTTCTCGACAGATGATAATATACAAAAGGTTGATAGTTGAATGTCTGTACTTTGGAGGATATGGGAATGTCTTATGAAAAAGTCAAACAGGCAAAGAAGACCATCATCGGTACAAAGCAGACAGTGAAAGCGATTCGTGCAGGAATAGTGACAGAAGTCATTATTGCGCAGGATGTCGAAGAACGGATTGTCGCTCCTGTAATGGAGGAAGCCGCGCTTCGTGGCATCCAAGTGACACATGTCGATTCGAGACTTAAGCTCGGAAATGCATGTGGCATTCAAGTCAGTGCAGCCGTTGTTGCAATTACTGGATAATAGTTTTTGTGCAAAAAGCACAAAGACTTTGTTTTTACCCCAAAAATGAACCACCTGGATGTGTGGTCTTAAAAAGAAGTTATGAAGGGAGGACAATCCGATGCCTACAATTAACCAATTAGTCCGTAAGCCACGTAAACCAAACGCGGTAGGATCTAAATCTCCAGCACTCGGGAAAAGCTATAACAGCTTCAAAAAGTCAATGACAAACGTGAATTCACCACAAAAACGGGGTGTTTGTACACGCGTAGGTACAATGACACCGAAGAAGCCGAACTCGGCACTTCGTAAATATGCTCGTGTTCGTTTGACGAACTCTATGGAAGTTAACGCATACATTCCTGGTGAAGGTCACAACCTTCAAGAGCACAGCGTAGTTCTTATTCGCGGCGGACGCGTAAAAGACTTACCGGGTGTTCGTTACCATGTTGTACGTGGTGCACTTGATACAGCTGGTGTTACAGGTCGTATGCAAAGCCGTTCACAATACGGTGCTAAAAAGCCTAAAGAAAAGAAAAACTAATAACGAAAGTTATTTAAGCACACAATGCTTAAAATCTAAAATTATGATTGCTGGTTATTTAAGCGGAAAACGCTTGAAAACCTTGAAAGGAGGAAAACAACATGCCTCGTAAAGGTCCTGTTGCTAAACGTGACGTACTTCCGGATCCGATTTATAATTCGAAGCTCGTCTCACGTCTCATCAATAAAATGATGGTTGACGGCAAAAAAGGTACATCTCAAAAAATCCTCTATGGTGCGTTCGAACTTGTTCAAGAGCGTTCTGGAAAGGATCCAATTGAAGTATTTGAAGCTGCACTTAACAATGTAATGCCGGTACTTGAAGTACGTGCACGCCGTGTAGGTGGAGCAAACTACCAAGTTCCAGTTGAAGTACGCCCTGAGCGTCGTACAACGCTCGGACTACGTTACCTTGTGAACTACTCACGCTCACGCGGTGAGAAAACAATGGAAGAACGTCTTGCGAATGAAATCCTTGACGCTTCTAACAACACAGGTGCTTCCGTGAAAAAACGTGAAGAAATGCACAAAATGGCAGAAGCGAACAAAGCATTCGCTCACTACCGCTGGTAAGATTCAACAAACAATCGAATACGTTAAAGCGTGTTTGTGTCAAAGAATTCATCGAATTTATTCGATGAATCTTGGCATCCGCCGGAGGCATGAACTTTATTCAACAGAATGAAGTTCATACTCTAATCCGAACCGGAAGGAGATAAACAATATGGCTAGAGAGTTCTCCTTAGAGAATACTCGTAATATTGGTATCATGGCTCACATTGACGCTGGTAAAACAACGACTACTGAGCGGATTCTTTATTACACAGGTAAAATCCACAAACTCGGTGAAACGCACGAAGGTGCTTCTCAAATGGACTGGATGGAGCAGGAGCAAGAACGTGGAATCACGATCACATCTGCTGCGACAACGGCTCAATGGAAAGGTCACCGCGTTAACATCATTGATACACCAGGTCACGTAGACTTCACTGTTGAAGTTGAACGTTCACTACGTGTACTTGATGGTGCTGTAACAGTACTTGACGCTCAATCGGGCGTTGAGCCACAAACAGAAACGGTTTGGCGTCAAGCGACAACTTATGGCGTTCCACGTCTAGTCTTCATCAACAAGATGGACAAAACAGGAGCAGACTTCCTTTATTCGGTAGGAACGCTTCGCGATCGTCTAGATGCAAACGCGCACCCAATCCAATTACCAATCGGCGCTGAAGATGCATTTGAAGCAATCATCGACCTAGTGGAGATGAAAGCAACATTCTACGGTGACGATACAGGTATGAACGTTGAAGTTAGGGATATCCCTGAAGAACACGTTGCAAAAGCACAAGAATACCGTGAGAAACTGATTGAAGCAGTTGTAGACTTCGACGAAGATCTTATGGAAAAATATCTTGGCGGCGAAGAACTTACGATTCAGGAGATTAAAACAGCGATTCGTAAAGCGACACTTGCTGTTGAATTCTACCCAGTCGTTTGTGGTACGGCGTTCAAGAACAAAGGTGTTCAGCTCGTCCTTGACGCAGTTATTGACTACCTACCAGCACCAATCGACATTCCTGCTATGAAAGGGACAAATCCTGAAACTGATGAAGAAGTTGAGCGTCATTCAGACGACAACGAGCCATTCTCGGCGCTTGCATTCAAAGTTATGACGGACCCTTATGTAGGTAAACTTACATTCTTCCGTGTGTACTCTGGTACACTTCAATCGGGATCTTATGTACAAAACTCTTCAAAAGGTAAACGTGAGCGTGTAGGACGTATCCTACAAATGCACGCGGATTCCCGTGAAGAAATCAGCGAAGTGCACTCAGGAGATATCGCAGCAGCAGTAGGTCTTAAAGATACAGGTACTGGCGACACACTATGTGACGACAAAGCACTTGTTATCCTTGAGTCTATGGAATTCCCTGAGCCGGTTATCTCTCTATCTGTAGAGCCGAAAACAAAAGCCGACCAAGATAAAATGGGTATGGCTCTTGCTAAGCTTCAAGAAGAGGATCCGACATTCCGCGCACATACAGACCAAGAAACTGGAGAAGTTATCATCGCAGGTATGGGTGAGCTTCACTTAGACGTTCTTGTTGACCGTATGAAACGTGAATTTAAAGTAGAAGCGAACGTTGGAGCACCACAAGTATCTTACCGTGAAACATTCCGTGCATCTGCGGAAGTTGAAGGTAAATTTGTGCGTCAATCTGGTGGTCGTGGACAGTTTGGTCACGTTTGGATCGAATTCTCTCCGAACGAAGAAGGAAAAGGATTCGAATTCGAAAACAATATCGTTGGGGGATCTGTTCCACGTGAATATATTCCAGCGGTTGAAGCAGGTATCCGTGATTCACTAGATAATGGTGTAATTGCTGGTTATCCTTTAATTGACATCAAAGCTCGTCTATTTGACGGTTCTTACCATGATGTTGACTCTAATGAGATGGCGTTCAAAATTGCTGCATCTATGGCATTGAAAAACGCTGTATCAAAAGTTAACCCGGTAATTCTTGAGCCAATGATGAAAGTAGAAGTTCAAATTCCTGAAGAATACATGGGCGATATCATGGGTGACGTTACATCACGCCGTGGTCGTGTAGAAGGAATGGAAGCCCGTGGTAACTCACAAATCGTTCGCGCGATGGTTCCACTTGCTAATATGTTTGGTTATGCAACGTCTTTACGTTCTAACACGCAAGGACGCGGAAACTTCTCAATGGTGTTTGATCACTATGAAGAAGTTCCAAAATCAATTGCAGAAGAAATCATTAAGAAAAACAAAGGCGAATAATTGTAATTTGACTTTGTTTCAAGTATAAATTATGTATAAGATATGGGTAACTGGAGAAGTGCACTCTCCAGCGCCTGTAACTAAAAAACTATCATTTTCATATTTTAAGGAGGATTTTCAAAATGGGTAAAGAAAAATTTGATCGTTCCAAAACACATGCTAACGTTGGAACAATTGGTCACGTTGACCATGGTAAAACAACTCTAACTGCAGCAATCGCAACTGTACTTTCAAAAAAATTAGGTGGAGAAGCTCGTTCTTACGCTGACGTTGATAACGCACCAGAAGAAAAAGAGCGCGGTATTACAATCAATACTTCTCACATCGAGTACGAAACTGAAACTCGTCACTACGCACACGTTGACTGCCCAGGTCACGCCGACTACGTTAAAAACATGATCACTGGTGCAGCACAAATGGACGGCGGAATCCTAGTTGTTTCTGCAGCTGACGGCCCAATGCCACAAACTCGTGAGCACATCCTTCTTTCACGTCAAGTTGGTGTTCCATACCTAGTTGTATTCATGAACAAATGTGACATGGTTGACGACGAAGAACTTCTTGAGCTTGTAGAAATGGAAATCCGTGATCTTCTATCTGAATACGATTTCCCTGGCGATGACATTCCTGTTATCAAAGGTTCTGCTCTTAAAGCACTTGAAGGTGAAGAAGAATGGGAAGAAAAAATCGTTGAGCTTATGGCTGCAGTTGACGAGTACATCCCAACACCACCACGTGATACTGAAAAACCATTCATGATGCCTGTTGAGGACGTATTCTCAATCACAGGACGTGGAACTGTTGCTACTGGACGTGTTGAGCGTGGAGTAGTTAAAGTTGGAGACGTTGTTGACATCATCGGTATCGTTGAAGAACCAAAATCTACAACTGTTACAGGTGTAGAAATGTTCCGTAAACTTCTTGACTATGCAGAAGCTGGTGACAACATCGGTGCTCTACTTCGTGGAGTTGCTCGTGACGATATCCAACGTGGTCAAGTTCTTGCTAAACCAGGTACAATCGTACCACACACGAAGTTTACTTCCGAAGTATACGTTCTTTCAAAAGAAGAGGGTGGACGTCACACTCCATTCTTCGGTAACTACCGTCCACAGTTCTACTTCCGTACAACTGACGTAACTGGCGTAATCCAACTTCCAGAAGGCGTGGAAATGGTAATGCCTGGTGATAACGTTGAAATGACTGTAGAATTGATTGCTCCAATCGCTCTTGAAGAAGGTACGAAATTCTCTATCCGTGAGGGTGGACGTACTGTAGGCGCTGGTGTAGTAGCTACTATCCAAAAATAATATCTTTATGTTAAGCTCCGTCTATTATGGCGGGGCTTTTTTTATCTTCATTCAGCTGAATGTGGTTTTGTTTCCTGTTCAGTTTGTGTTCAAACACCCGCTGAACGAAGATAAAGCCTCCGGCGGATGTCACAGATTTTTTTTGGGCAAGCTCGAAAAAAATCTGGACGCAATTACGTTTCGGCGAAATTGATATCCAAAATGATCTTGATAGAGTGCATGATTACTAAATTTTAGCCATACTAACAGTGAAATCGTTACTTGCACATTGACAGTCGAAACATCCTCTGATAGATTAGTACATGCACTTCGATACTTTAGTGTGGTAAAGCGATAGGGTTGTAGGAGGAAATTGTATGAATGCGGTTATAGTAGCAGTAGTAGTGATGTTAGTTTTAAGTTTGTTGCGAGTGAATGTTGTACTTGCGCTTGTTGCAGGGGCGATAGTAGGTGGGCTTACAGGAGGGCTGTCGCTTGTGGAGACCATTGATTCGTTTACGAATGGATTAGGGAAAGGCGCAACAATTGCACTTAGTTACGCATTGCTTGGTGGTTTTGCGGTTGCCATTTCGAAAACGGGTATTCCGCAGTTGTTGGTTTCGGCGATGTTACGGATTGTGAAAAAGGACGGCGAGACTGATCGTGCAGGGCTTGGAAAGGTGTTAATTGTGTTATTGCTTCTGACGATGGCGATTTTCTCGCAAAATCTTATACCGATTCATATTGCATTTATTCCATTACTAGTGCCGCCGATTCTACATGTATTAAATTTATTGAAAATCGATCGTCGTCTAATCGCTTCTGTGTTAACGTTTGGATTGACGGCTCCATATATTCTACTTCCTTATGGATACGGATTCATTTTTCATGAAATCCTTGCGATACAGATAAATGCAGCAGGTTTATCTATAGATATGGCTGACATACCAAAGGCAATGGCGCTCCCGGTGTTAGGCTTGTTGCTGGGGCTGTTAGTAGCTATTTTTATTTCTTATCGGAAGCCGAGGGAATATATTGATAGGAAGACGACTGTAACGGAAGAAATAGTCGTTATTAAAAAGAGAAATATCTATTTCACTATTGCAGCTCTCGTTGGAACACTCGTTGTACAAATTCCGAGTCAATCAATGATTGCGGGTGCGGTAACAGGGATTGGGATCCTATATATCACTGGCGCACTAAAGTGGAAAGAAGCAGATGGTTTATTGAACGAAGGGATGCGCATGATGGCGTTCGTTGGCTTTGTGATGATTTCAGCGAATGGTTTTGCGGCTGTTTTGCAAGATACGGGGCATATCGTTTCACTTGTTGAGCATTCAAGTGCGATGTTAGGAGATAACAAAGGTGTTGCGGCTTTGATTATGTTGTTTGTTGGATTGATTGTTACGATGGGGATTGGCTCGTCATTTGCGACGATTCCAATCATCGCTTCCATCTTCGTTCCATTGAGTATGGCATTTGGGTTTAGTACGATGGCAATCATTACGCTTGTAGGGACTGCAGCGGCGCTTGGGGATGCCGGATCGCCTGCATCGGATTCTACGCTCGGTCCAACTGCAGGGCTCGATGTAGATGGGCAGCATAATCATATTTGGGATACATGTGTCCCGACATTTATGCACTACAACATTCCGCTTATTCTTTTCGGTTGGATAACCGTGATGCTGTTTGGTTGATAGATATGTATAGAGTATTGTGATTGGCATCTAAGAAGTTGCATTTTATGAGGAATCGAATTATAATAATAAAGTTGAGAAAAGAATTTCCACAAAAGACTTGCGGAATTCTTTTTTTACGTGTATAATATTTAATGTTGGTCTTTGACTGCGATGAAGCGAGAGGTTGCCGACACACCCGGCCGCTTTGCCATGGCATGTGTGTGGGAAATTTTCGTGGAGAATGTCTATAAAAATAGGCGAAAAGGAGGGAAAATAATGGCAAAACAAAAGATTCGTATTCGTTTAAAAGCATATGATCACAGAATTTTGGATCAGTCAGCTGAAAAGATTGTAGAAACAGCAAAACGTTCGGGTGCAAGTGTATCGGGTCCGATTCCACTTCCAACTGAAAGATCTGTCTACACAATCCTTCGTGCGGTACATAAGTACAAAGATTCGCGCGAGCAGTTTGAAATGCGTACACACAAACGTCTTATCGATATCGTCAACCCGACACCACAAACTGTCGACGCACTGATGAAACTCGATCTACCATCTGGTGTAGACATTGAAATCAAACTTTAATCAATAACAATAAAACTTATATTAATTTAGGAGGTGTGACAAATGACCAAAGGAATCTTAGGGAGAAAAGTCGGCATGACGCAAATCTTTGCTGAAAACGGCGATCTTATCCCGGTAACTGTGATTGAAGCTGGACAAAACGTTGTTCTTCAAAAGAAAACAACTGAAACTGACGGCTATGAAGCAATCCAGATCGGATTTGAAGATAAACGTGAAAAGCTTGCAAATAAACCTGAAAAAGGCCACGTTGCAAAAGCTGAAACGGCACCTAAGCGCTTCATTCGCGAATTCCGCGAATTGGACGTAAATGGGTACGAAGTTGGTCAGGAAGTCAAGGTCGATACTTTCGCTGAAGGCGATATCGTCGATATTACAGGAACAACAAAAGGTAAAGGTTTCCAAGGTGCTGTTAAGCGTCACGGATATTCACAAGGACCAATGAGCCACGGATCACGTTTCCACCGCGCACCAGGTTCTATCGGATCTGTTGACGGACAACGCGTATTCAAAGGGAAAAAACTTCCTGGACGTATGGGCGGTAAAACGGTAACGATTCAAAATCTTGAAATTGTACGAGTTGACGCAGAGCGTAACTTGCTACTAGTAAAAGGTAACGTTCCAGGATCACGCAAATCACTTCTACAAGTGCGTAGCGCAATCAAAGGGAACTAATTAATAAAGAAAGGAGGAAATAGGAATGCCTAAAGTATCCGTACTAAACCAAACAGGTTCGTCTGTCGGCGAAATCGAACTGAACGAAGCAATTTTCGGAATCGAGCCGAACGAAGCTGTGTTATTTGAAGCGTTGGTCCAACAGCGTGCATCATTACGCCAAGGTAACCACAAAGTTAAAACACGCGCAGAAGTAGCAGGCGGTGGTCGTAAACCGTGGCGTCAAAAAGGAACAGGTCGTGCTCGTCAAGGGTCAATCCGTTCACCACAATGGCGTGGCGGTGGTATCGTATTCGGTCCAGCTCCAAGAAGCTATAGCTACAAATTGCCGAAAAAAGTCCGCAGATTGGCTCTCCTTTCAGCTCTTTCTTCGAAAGTGCGTGAAGAGAACATTCTAGTTCTTGAAGGACTTGCATTCGATGCACCAAAAACAAAAGAATTCATCAAAGTATTAAAAGACCTTTCTATCGACAAGAAAGCATTGATCGTAACTGCAGACCTAGATGAAACAGTAGCACTATCTGCTCGTAACATCCCTGGAATCAGCGTCGTCACTGCTAATGGCATCAACGTTTTAGACCTTGTTGCTCACGATAAGCTTGTCATGACGAAAGCAGCAGTTCAAAAAGTAGAGGAGGTGCTTGGTTAATGGAAGCACGTGATATTCTAAAACGTCCGGTCATTACCGAGCGTTCTTCTGAGCAAATGGAATTCAAAAAATACACTTTCGAAGTTGACACACGCGCGAACAAAACGCATGTCAAACAAGCTATTGAAGAAATCTTTGGCGTGAAAGTGGCAAAAGTCAACGTGCAGAACTACAAAGGTAAGTTCAAGCGTATGGGCAAACATGCAGGCTATACAAACAAACGTCGTAAAGCGATTGTTACATTGACTGCTGACTCAAAAGACATCGAACTTTTCGAAGTCTAAGCAACACACCTTATAGCTAGTCAATTATACGAAGGAGGGAATACCAAATGGCGATTAAGAAATACAAACCTACCTCCAACGGACGTCGTAACATGACTTCTTCCGACTTCGCTGAAATTACAACGGACAAACCGGAAAAATCATTGCTTACACCGCTTAAACGGAAAGGCGGCCGTAACAACACAGGTAGGACTACTGTTCGTCACCAAGGTGGAGGCCATAAGCGCCAATACCGTGTCATCGATTTCCAACGCCGGAAAGATGGCATACCAGGACGCGTTGCTACGATCGAATACGATCCAAACCGTTCATCAAATATTGCTCTAATCAATTATGTTGATGGAGAAAAACGTTACATTCTTGCTCCGAAAGGTTTGGAAGTTGGCATGACAATCATGTCTGGTCCAGATGCGGATATCAAAGTAGGTAACACACTTCCTCTTGAAAACATTCCAATGGGTTCAACGATCCATAACATCGAATTGAAACCAGGTAAAGGCGGTCAATTAGTACGTTCAGCAGGTACATCTGCGCAACTACTAGGTCGTGAAGGCAAGTACGTTATCGTACGTCTACAATCTGGCGAAGTTCGAATGATCCTTGCTACATGCCGCGCGACTATCGGTCAAGTTGGTAATGAGCAGCACGAACTTATCAACATCGGTAAAGCAGGACGTTCACGTTGGTTAGGCAAACGCCCAGCGGTACGTGGTTCTGTTATGAACCCTAACGATCACCCACACGGTGGTGGTGAAGGACGTACTGGTATTGGTATGAAATCACCAGTTACTCCTTGGGGTAAACCAACACTTGGCTTCAAAACGCGTAAGAAAAACAATAAATCCGACAAACTTATTGTTCGTCGTCGTAAAAAATAATGTGAATGCACTGCGGTTCAACGATTGGACCGTAGTACAACCACGGAGGGAGGTTCCGACATGGGCCGCAGCTTGAAAAAAGGACCTTTTGTAGATGATCACCTTATCAAAAAGGTTGAAGCACAAAAGGATTCCCAGAAGAAACAGGTTATTAAAACTTGGTCACGCCGTTCAACAATCTTCCCGTCATTCATCGGATTGACGATTGCTGTCTACGACGGACGCAAACACGTACCTGTCTATGTGACTGAAGATATGGTAGGTCACAAACTAGGCGAATTCGCACCGACTCGTACTTATAAGGGTCACGGTGCCGACGATAAGAAAACAAGACGTTAATTTGAGAGGAGGTTATTCTGATGCAACAAGCAAAAGCTACTGCACGCACAGTCCGTATTGCTCCTCGCAAAGTCCGTATGGTCGTTGATCTTATCCGGGGCAAGAAAATCGGTGAAGCTGTCGCGATTCTACGTCTGACGCCGAAAGCGGCATCTCCGGTTGTGGAAAAAGTACTAAACTCAGCGATTGCAAATGCTGAACATAACTACGAAATGGATGTTGAGAACCTAATCATCAGCGAAGTATTCGTAGACGAAGGTCCAACAATGAAACGTTTCCGTCCACGTGCACAAGGACGTGCGAGTGCGATCAACAAACGCACAAGCCACATCACTGTAGTGGTATCAGAAAAGAAGGAGGGATAATTCGTGGGTCAAAAAGTACATCCTAACGGTTTACGGGTCGGTATCATCCGTGACTGGGAGTCTAAATGGTATGCTGAAAAAGACTATGCAACTCTTTTGCATGAAGACTTGAAAATTCGTGCTTACATCGAAAAACGTCTTGTAGACGCTTCTGTTTCTAAAGTTGAAATCGAACGTGCTGCAAAGCGTGTTAACGTTACTATTCACACTGCGAAGCCAGGTATGGTAATCGGTAAAGGTGGTTCCGAGGTTGAAACACTTCGTAAACAACTTAACGATATCACAGGCAAGCGTGTACACATCAACATCGTAGAAATCAAACGTGCTGACCTTGATGCGAAACTTGTCGCAGAATCAATTGCACGTCAACTAGAAAGCCGTGTATCATTCCGTCGTGCTCAGAAGCAAGCGATTCAACGTACAATCCGCTCTGGCGCTAAAGGAATTAAAACACAAGTATCCGGACGTCTTGGCGGTGCTGACATCGCTCGTGCGGAACATTACAGTGAAGGTACTGTCCCTCTCCATACATTACGTGCAGATATTGACTATGCACACGCAGAAGCAGACACAACTTATGGTAAGCTTGGCGTTAAAGTATGGATTTACCGTGGCGAAGTCCTTCCAGTGAAGAAGAACTCTGGGGAAGGAGGCAAATAATATGTTAATGCCTAAACGCGTTAAATATCGTCGTGTATTCCGTGGTAAAATGCGCGGAACTACAAAAGGCGGAGCAACTGTTCAGTTCGGTGAATTCGGGCTTCAAGCTCTTGAATCTAGCTGGATTACAAACCGTCAAATTGAATCAGCACGTATTTCGATGACACGTTACATGAAACGTGGCGGTAAAGTATGGATCAACATTTTCCCGCACAAACCATATACAAAAAAGCCTCTTGAAGTCCGGATGGGTTCCGGTAAAGGTGCTGTAGAAGGCTGGGTAGCGGTAGTTAAACCTGGTAGAGTCATGTTTGAAATCGCAGGTGTGTCTGAAGAAGTTGCACGTGAAGCACTTCGCCTCGCATCTCACAAACTTCCTGTTAAATGTAAGTTTGTAAAACGTGAAGAAATTGGTGGTGAATCTAATGAAAGCTAAAGAAATCCGTGACCTAACAACTGCAGAGATTGAGCAAAAAGTGAAATCACTGAAAGAAGAGCTTTTCAACCTTCGCTTCCAATTAGCGACAGGACAATTAGAAAACACTGCACGCATCCGTGAAGTACGTAAATCGATTGCGCGCATGAAAACTGTAATACGTCAAAGAGAGATCAGTGCAAATAACTGATGAAGGAGGTTGCAGCCATGACTGAGCGTAACCAGCGCAAAGTGTATACAGGCCGTGTCGTATCCGATAAAATGGATAAAACTGTCACAGTAATGATTGAGACACAAAAGAAGCATTCTTTATACGGTAAACGTGTAAAGTATTCTAAAAAATTCAAGGCCCATGATGAGTTAAACGAAGCGAAAATCGGCGATGTTGTCCGCATTATGGAAACTCGTCCGTTATCAGCAACAAAACGTTTCCGCCTACTCGAAATCGTCGAAAAAGCGGTCATCATCTAATTAAACGTTCGGAGATTTAAATCCGAGAGGAGGTAGCCTCAATGATCCAACAGGAAAGTCGTATGAAAGTCGCAGACAACTCAGGTGCTCGTGAAGTTCTTACAATTAAAGTACTAGGTGGTACAGGCCGTAAGGTTGCTAATATCGGTGACGTAGTTGTTGTTACAGTGAAAAAAGCAACACCAGGTGGCGTTGTTAAAAAAGGTGAAGTTGTTAAAGCAGTTATCGTTCGCACGAAAAGCGGCGTACGTCGTAAAGATGGTTCATACATTACATTTGATGAAAATGCATGTGTTATCATCCGTGACGACAAGAGCCCACGTGGAACACGTATTTTCGGACCAGTTGCTCGTGAACTACGCGACAGCAACTTCATGAAAATTATTTCATTGGCTCCGGAAGTTCTTTAATAGACAGGACAGTGCCAATCAAGGAGGTGCGACAGAATGCACGTTAAAAAAGGCGATAAAGTTATGGTCATCACAGGTAAAGATAAAGGTAAAACTGGCGTGATCTTAGCTGCTTTCCCTAAAAAGGACCGTGTGCTTGTTGAAGGTGTAAACATCGTCAAAAAACATACGAAACCTAATCAGGAAAATCCTCAAGGCGGAATTGTTAGCCTAGAGGCAGCTATCCATGTATCAAATGTCATGGTGATCGATCCTAAGACAGGCGAGCCAACTCGTGTAGGACATAAGATCGAAGATGGCAAAAAAGTGCGTGTTGCTAAAAAATCCGGTGCAGTACTGGATAACTAAGTAACGGATGAAAGGAGGTCCAATAGATGAGCCGTTTTAAAGAAAAATTTAAAAATGAAGTCACACCTGCTCTAATGAGCAAGTTTGAATATACATCAGTGATGCAAGTACCAAAAGTCGAGAAAATCGTTATCAACATGGGTGTTGGTGATGCAGTTCAGAACACGAAAGCACTAGATGCGGCAGTGGAAGACTTGGCAATTATTTCTGGTCAAAAACCAGTCATCACAAAAGCGAAAAAATCAATCGCGGGATTCCGTCTCCGTGAAGGTATGCCTATCGGAACAAAAGTTACACTACGCGGTGAGCGTATGTACGAATTCCTTGATAAGCTAATCTCGGTTTCATTGCCTCGTGTGCGTGACTTCCGTGGTGTTTCAAAGAAAGCATTCGATGGCCGTGGAAACTATACGCTCGGCGTAAAAGAGCAACTTATTTTCCCTGAAATCGACTACGATAAAGTGTCTAAAATACGCGGTATGGATATCGTCATCGTTACAACTGCAAACTCCGATGAAGAAGCACGTGAGTTATTAACGCAGTTCGGCATGCCGTTCCAAAAGTAAATAAGAGGGAGGCGTAAACGTGGCTAAAAAATCAATGATCGCAAAACAACAACGTACACCGAAGCACTCAGTGCAGGCATACACACGCTGTGAGCGTTGTGGTCGTCCACATTCTGTATATCGTAAATTTAAGCTTTGCCGTATTTGTTTCCGCGAACTAGCGTATAAAGGACAAATTCCAGGCGTTAAAAAAGCTAGCTGGTAAACCCGACAATTTGGGAAGGAGGTAAATGAAATGACAATGAGCGATCCGATTGCAGATATGCTTACACGCATCCGTAACGCGAACATGGTTCGTCACGAGAAGCTTGAAGTACCTGCTTCAAACATGAAAAAAGAAATTGCAGAAATCTTGAAACGTGAAGGTTTCGTACGTGATGTTGAATTCGTGGAAGATAGCAAACAAGGTATCATCCGCATTTTCTTGAAATATGGTCAAAACAACGAGCGTGTTATCACTGGTCTTAAACGTATTTCAAAACCTGGTCTTCGCGTTTATGCTAAAACGAACGAGGTACCTAAAGTTTTGAACGGTCTAGGAATTGCCCTTGTTTCCACTTCACATGGTGTCCTTACTGATAAGGAAGCACGTGCGAAACAAGTAGGCGGAGAAGTAGTAGCTTACGTTTGGTAATTTGTAACAAATGAATGGAGGTGCAATTGAATGTCCCGTATTGGCAAAAAGCCGATTGTGGTACCTGAAAACGTAACAGTTACGATCGCTGAGAATAACTTCGTTACAGTTAAAGGACCAAAAGGCGAACTTACTAACACATTTAACTCGGATATTAAAATCGAGCAGGAGGGTAACGTGATCACATTGGTCCGTCCTTCTGAGTCCAAGGAACACCGTTCTATTCATGGAACAACTCGTTCACTTCTCGATAATATGGTAGTAGGCGTTTCACAAGGTTTCGAGCGTAAACTTGAGCTTGTAGGGGTAGGTTACCGTGCGCAACTTCAAGGTACGAAACTTGTATTGAACGTTGGTTATTCTCACCCGGTTGAATTTACACCGGAAGCTGGAGTTGAAGTTGAAGTTCCTGCGAACACGAAAATCACTGTTCGTGGAATCAACAAAGAACGCGTTGGTGCTCTTGCATCAAACATCCGACAAGTACGTCCACCAGAGCCTTATAAGGGCAAAGGGATTCGCTACGAAGGCGAACACGTACGTCGTAAAGAAGGTAAAACAGGTAAATAATGCCGCTTAAGGCATCCGGAAGGAGTGACCCCGAATGATTACAAAACAAGATAAGAACGCTGTCCGTAAAAAGCGTCATGGTCGTGTACGTACGAAAATTAGCGGGACAGCAGCACGTCCACGTCTAAACGTTTTCCGTTCAAACAAGCATATCTATGCACAATTGATCGATGATGTAAATGCCGTAACGATTGTCAGTGCTTCTACAATGGACAAAGAGTTCGGATCTGAATCTAAAGCAGACACTGCAGCAGCAGCTAAAGTCGGCGAGATGATCGCAAAGAAAGCTGTTGAAAAGGACGTCAAGTCAGTAGTATTCGACCGTGGCGGTTACCTATTTCACGGCCGTGTGAAAGCTCTTGCGGACGCAGCACGTGAAAACGGTCTGGAATTTTAATTAAGAAGGAGGGACACATTTCATGCGTCGTAATGATCAGAAACAAAGTGAATTCGAAGAACGCGTAGTTACGATTAACCGCGTAGCGAAAGTTGTAAAAGGTGGACGTCGTTTCCGCTTTACAGCACTCGTTGTTGTCGGAGATAAAAATGGCCGTGTCGGTTTTGGAACTGGTAAAGCACAAGAAGTTCCAGATGCAATCCGTAAAGCTATCGAAGATGCGAAGAAGAACTTGATCGTCGTGCCAATGGTTAAAGGAACAACTCCTCACCAAGTCATCGGACATTTTGGTGCAGGACAAATCCTTATCAAACCAGCAGCACCTGGTACTGGAGTTATTGCCGGAGGTCCTGTTCGTGCGGTACTTGAACTTGCAGGTATCACGGATATTCTTTCTAAATCCCTTGGTTCAAGCACACCAATCAACATGGTTCGTGCGACAATCGAAGGATTAACGAATTTGAAACGCGCTGAAGATGTAGCTAAATTGCGCGGTAAATCCGTAGAAGAACTGTTAGGTTAAGGGGGGAAACATAATGGCGAATAAACTCGAAATCACCCTTACAAAAAGCGTAATCGGATCGAAGCCAGCACAACGTAAGACAGTTGAAGCACTTGGACTCCGTAAATTAAATCAAGTTGTCGAGCATCAAGATAATGTTGCAATCCGCGGCATGATCAACAGAGTAAGTCACTTGGTTACAGTCAAGGAACAATAATTTCGATTTTTTTAATAAGGAGGTGCCAATGATATGAAATTACACGATATGAAACCAGCTGAAGGTGCTCGTAAACGACGCAAACGTGTTGGACGCGGAACCGGTTCAGGTTGGGGTAAAACTTCTGGTAGAGGTCATGATGGGCAAAACTCCCGTTCAGGCGGTGGTGTACGTCTTGGATTCGAAGGTGGACAAATTCCCCTTTTCCAACGTCTTCCTAAACGTGGATTTACGAACATTAACCGTAAGGACTATGCAATCGTAAACCTTGAGACACTCAATCGCTTCGAAGAAGGAACAGAAGTAACTCCTGAGCTCTTAATCGAATCAGGCATCGTGAGCAATGCGAAATCTGGAATCAAGATTCTCGGTAACGGAACTCTTGAGAAAAAGATCACTGTTAAAGCTCACAAATTCTCTGCTACTGCTAAAGAAGCTATCGAAAAAGCGGGCGGGCAAACCGAGGTGGTTTAATGTTTCAGACAATCTCCAACTTTATGCGTGTTAGGGATATAAGGTCTAAAATCATTTTCACACTACTAGCGCTCATCGTTTTCCGACTTGGTACATTCGTCCCAGTTCCAAACGTTGATGCAACTGCTTTACAGCAATCTGATAATACCTTGATCGGTTTATTAAATGTATTTGGTGGGGGGGCCCTTGCCAACTTCTCGATCTTAGCGATGGGGATTATGCCATACATTACTGCATCCATTATTGTGCAACTATTGCAGATGGATGTTGTGCCAAAATTCACCGAATGGGCGAAGCAAGGGGACGTTGGAAGACGGAAGCTTGCGCAGTTCACAAGATATTTCACAATCGTCCTTGCTTTTATTCAAGCAATTGCCATGTCATTTGGTTTTAACCGGATGTATGGTGGCACACTTATAAAAGCAGAAGGCGTTTCGACATATATAGTCATCGCGATCGTATTGACGGCAGGAACTGCATTTCTTCTATGGCTTGGTGAGCAGATCACTGCAAAAGGAGTTGGGAATGGTATTTCCATTATCATCTTCGCAGGTATCGTCGCTGGGATTCCAAATGCAGTCAACCAACTTTACGCAACACAGATTCAAGATGCAGGCGACGCTTTGTTCATCAAAATTGCGATCATGGCGCTGTTACTTCTTGTAATCATTGCGGTAACTGTCGGTGTTATCTATGTGCAAGAAGCACTGCGGAAAATTCCGATTCAATATGCGAAACGTGTCACTGGCCGTGGCCCAGCCACTGCGGGACAACAGACACACTTACCATTGAAACTTAATGCTGCAGGGGTTATTCCGGTAATCTTTGCTTCGGCATTTTTCATGACACCACGATCGATTGCAACATTCTTTGAGCAAAATAAGGTGACGACGACGATTCAGAATGTATTTGACCACACTCAACCAGTTGGGATGTTCTTCTACGTGTTACTGATTCTCGCGTTTACATATTTCTACGCATTCATCCAGGTGAATCCGGAAAATATGGCCGATAACTTGAAGAAGCAAGGTGCTTACATCCCGGGCATTCGTCCAGGTCAAAATACGCAAAGTTATTTGACAAGCACGTTGTATCGCTTAACGTTCGTTGGTGCAATATTCTTAGCTGTTGTATCTATTATGCCGATTTTCTTCATCAATTTCGCAGGCCTTCCAGATTCTGCGCAAATTGGAGGAACGAGTTTGCTCATCGTCGTCGGGGTTGCCCTCGAAACGATGAAACAGCTTGAATCACAACTTGTGAAAAGGCATTATAAAGGGTTCATGAAATAATTGAACAAATTTTGTTGAGTAAATGGGAGGGCAAGACGTATGAATATCGTATTAATGGGTCTGCCAGGTGCCGGTAAAGGTACGCAGGCAGACAAAATTGTCGAGAAGTACGAAATCCCCCATATTTCTACAGGCGATATGTTCCGTGCTGCGATTCAGGAAGGCACGGAACTTGGAGTCAAAGCGAAATCGTTCATGGATCAAGGCGCTCTTGTTCCTGATGAAGTAACAATTGGCATTGTCGGTGAACGATTAAGCAAATCCGATTGCGAAAAAGGTTTCCTACTCGATGGATTCCCACGTACAGTACCACAAGCGGAAGCGCTTGATGGACTACTGTCGAATATGGGGCGTAAAATTGAGCATGTTCTCAATATTGAAGTCGAGAAGGAAGAACTTATCGCACGGCTTACTGGCCGTCGTATTTGTAAAGAATGTGGCTCATCTTATCACCTGCAGTTCCACCCTTCAAAGGTTGAAGGCAAGTGTGATAAAGATGGTGGCGAGCTTTACCAGCGAGCGGATGACAATCCGGAAACTGTAACGAACCGTCTGGAAGTAAATATGAATCAAACAGCACCACTTTTAGCGTTTTACGATGCGAAAGGCGTGTTGGACAATATTGATGGGCAACAGCATATCGATATTGTATTTAAAGATCTAGATGCTCTCCTACAGGAAAGCGGACAATAATCCTTTCCGGGCACAGTTAATGTAACCCGTATTTGGGCAGTATAATATTGCTGCACGGAAAGACTGTTACAACGAGCTGCAAAAGCATATGGTGCCCGGTATAGGAACTAGTCAGAATCCAGCGGGCGCATAGTTCTAGCACATACTAAATGCATTTTTCTGTTACGACAGGTATAATGGATTTCGTTGTATGAACTGTAAAACTAACTGGGAACTCATCCACGGCAATTCGGACGGTCGTGTCCATTCGACGCGATTTTCCACAACAAGAGTCGAGGGCTGACTTGCGGGAAACGAAATGTGACAGACGTCTTTCAAACATCACTCATGCAATCCGGACATATGTTGAAGGAAGCTTTAATGGCGACTGATGCCGCTCGATGGTGAGAACCTTTATTGTATATAGAAGGGAGACAGGATTGATGGCGAAAGACGATGTAATTGAAGTTGAAGGTACCGTAGTCGAAACGTTGCCAAACGCGATGTTCAAAGTAGAGCTGGAAAACGGCCATACGATTCTTGCGCATGTATCAGGCAAAATCCGTATGCACTTTATCCGCATCCTGCCTGGCGACAAAGTGACGATGGAACTTTCGCCTTATGATTTGACACGTGGTCGTATCACATACCGTTTCAAGTAAACTTTTGCACTCCGGAATATTGAAGGAGGTTGGGTAAGATGAAAGTAAGGCCATCTGTAAAACCGATCTGTGAAAAATGTAAAATTATTCGCAGACGCGGCCGAGTAATGGTAATCTGTGAAAATCCAAAACATAAACAAAGACAAGGCTAATTCAGAAGGAGGTGCACAATCTATATGGCACGTATTGCTGGTGTAGACGTTCCGCGCGATAAGCGCGTTGTAATTTCATTAACTTACATTTTCGGAATCGGAAAAACAACTGCTGAGAAAGTATTGGCTGCAGCTGGAGTATCTGAAGACGCACGTGTACGTGATCTTACTGATGCTGAGCTTGACAAAATTCGTGAACAAATTGACGGACTAAAAGTTGAAGGTGACCTTCGCCGTGAAACTTCCCTTAACATCAAACGCTTGATGGAAATCGGTAGCTTCCGTGGTATTCGTCATCGTCGTGGCTTGCCTGTTCGTGGTCAAAACACGAAAAACAACGCTCGTACTCGTAAAGGTCCTAAGCGGACTGTAGCGAACAAGAAAAAATAATAGGTAAAGGAGGTATCTTCTTAACATGGCACGTAAACAACAAACTCGTAAACGTCGTGTGAAAAAGAATATTGAGTCTGGTATTGCACATATTCGTTCGACGTTCAACAATACAATCGTAACAATTACTGACATGCAAGGGAATGCACTATCTTGGTCAAGTGCTGGTGCACTAGGCTTCAGAGGTTCCCGTAAATCGACTCCATTTGCTGCACAAATGGCTGCTGAAACAGCTGCTAAAGCTGCAATGGAACACGGTTTGAAAACATTGGAAGTAACAGTTAAAGGACCAGGTGCTGGTCGTGAAGCGGCTATCCGTTCACTACAAGCTGCAGGTCTTGAAGTTACTGCAATTAGAGACGTAACACCGGTTCCACATAACGGATGCCGCCCGCCAAAACGCCGTCGTGTATAATGGCTTGTACTCCATTTGATTGAGAAACACAATTTTTGTCAAAAATAGAATTGTGCGATTGCAATTTGCCGTCTGTGAAAAATCGATTTCAATATGGAACGGCCTATACATTCGACGTTTTAAAGGAGGGTAAATGAATGATCGAGATTGAGAAACCGAAGATTGAAACAGTGATGATCAGCGAAGATTCCAAGTTTGGCAAGTTTATCGTTGAACCGTTGGAGCGTGGTTATGGAAACACTTTAGGGAATTCCCTACGTCGGATCCTTTTGGCTTCATTGCCAGGGGCTGCTGTAACATCTATTCAAATCGATGGTGTACTTCACGAGTTTTCAACAATTGAAGGCGTTGTCGAAGACGTAGCTTCAATTATTTTGAATGTGAAGAAGCTAGCTCTCAAAATCTATTCAGATGAAGAGAAAGTGATTGAGATAGATGTGAAGGGTGAAGGAGCAGTTACTGCTGCAGACATTACACATGATAGTGATGTAGAAGTACTGAATCCAGATCTTCATATTGCGACTCTCGGTAAAAACGGACATTTACGCATGCGTATGTATGCTGTACGTGGACGGGGCTATGCGCCTTCTGATCAGAACAAACGTGAGGATCTTGCGATTGGTGTGATTCCGATCGACTCTATTTACACTCCAGTTTCACGTGTTAATTTCCAAGTGGAAAATACACGTGTTGGTCAAATGACAAACTTTGATAAGTTGACACTTGATATTTGGACAGATGGTAGCATCGGTCCGAAAGAAGCTGTTTCACTCGGAGCTAAAATACTTACTGAACACTTAAATATATTTGTCGGCATGACAGATGAAGCACAAACTGCAGAAATCATGGTAGAAAAAGAAGAAGATCAGAAAGAAAAAGTTCTAGAGATGACGATTGAGGAACTCGATCTTTCGGTTAGATCCTATAACTGCCTGAAACGTGCAGGCATCAATACGGTTCTTGAGCTTGCTAGCAAGTCTGAGGATGAAATGATGAAAGTGCGTAATCTTGGCCGCAAATCACTTGAAGAAGTGAAAGCGAAATTGGACGAGCTTAGCCTAGAGCTACGTTTGGAAGACTGAGCGAATTTATAGATTGAAGGAGGGAAACTTCTATGGGATACAGAAAACTTGGACGTACAAGTTCACAACGTAAAGCGATGCTTCGCGATCTAGCGACTGACCTTATCGTACATGAGCGTATTCAAACAACGGAAGCACGCGCGAAAGAATTGCGTTCAGTCGTTGAGAAAATGATTACGCTTGGTAAACGTGGAGACTTGCATGCACGTCGTCAAGTTGCACAATTCATCCGTCGTGAACTCGTTACGGTAACAGATGAAGAAGGCAAGGAGACAGAAATCTTCGCAATCCAAAAACTTTTCGATAACGTTGCTCCACGCTACGCAGAGCGTCAAGGTGGATACACACGTATTATGAAAATGGGACCTCGTCGCGGTGACGGTGCACCTGTCGTCGTAATCGAACTCGTTTAATTTATTCAACAAAGGGGTGTGTCTGGCGTACCCAGAGCCACATCCCTTTTTTTCAAAATGATTTATACGACAACTTTAAAAGCTGAGTGTTATGATCCGCAGTAGTTGACTACTGTCTGGTCTAGCTCTACGTACCTCATCCGCGGTGCCGGATTGAGCACCTGGCATCTGTTATAGACATGAGCGCATTTCTTCGGATGAGGTGCGCGCTTTTTTTATTTAAAATTATAGTCAACGCTATTCAGAGGATTCCTTGCATTGTGCTTGGAATCCTTAGTAGTATACATAGAAAGAAATTAGCTGGGGGTGGTAGGCAATGAAGGAAATTCTGTCATTGGATAATGTGACTTATTCTTATCAAACAGAGGACGAGGAGACGAAAAAGGCAGTCGATGGCGTGTCATTCACGGTTCACGATGGTGAATGGATCGCCATCGTAGGTCATAACGGTTCTGGAAAGTCGACACTAGCGAAATTGATGATTGGACTTCTGTTCCCTGATGAAGGTGATATCAATGTCTTTATCGAGAAATTGACGGAAGATAATTTATGGATGATTCGTTCCAAGATGGGAATTGTTTTTCAAAATCCGGATAATCAGTTTGTCGGTTCAACTGTCCAGGACGACGTTGCGTTTGCCCTTGAGAATAATGGCGTTCCATTAGAAGAAATGGTGAGCCGTGTTCATGAGTCACTTGCACAGGTGAATATGGCGGAATTTCTTGATCATGAGCCTCACCATCTCTCAGGTGGTCAAAAACAGCGGGTAGCGATTGCAGGGGCATTAGCGTTGCGTCCAGAGTTGTTAATTATGGACGAGGCGACCTCCATGCTTGATCCTCAAGGTCGTGATGAAGTGATTGGGATTGTAGCAGAGCTAAGACGTCAAACAGGGCTTACGGTCATTTCAATCACGCATGACCTTGAAGAGGCGTTGCTTGCGGATCGAATTATTGTCATGAATAAAGGACAGCTGTTGACGGTTGGAACGCCAGAGCAAATATTTGCGCGGGGCGATGAACTTGAACAAATTGGGTTGGACTTGCCGTTTGCGTTGAAAGTATCGGAGCTGTTACGTGAGTGCGGAGTCGCATTGAATGGTGAACATATGACAGAAGAAGAGTTGGTGAATGAGTTATGGACATCTCACTTCAGCAAGTAGGCTATTTGTATGGCAAGGATACGCCTTTTGAGAAAAGGGCTTTGCAAGGAGTGAATGCCACAATTCACTCTGGCTCCTATACGGCAATTATTGGGCATACAGGTTCGGGGAAATCGACATTGCTGATGCATCTGAATGGTCTGCTGAAGCCTTCGGAAGGGATTGTGCAAATCGGGGAGGCTCAAATTTCTGCCGGCACAAAGGCGAAAGGATTGAAAGAAATTCGGCGCCATGTAGGGATTGTCTTTCAGTTTCCTGAGCATCAGCTTTTTGAAGAGACTGTAGAGAAGGACATTATGTTTGGACCGATGAATTTTGGTGTCCCGGAAGAAGAGGCACGCCGACGTGCGCATGAGTTAATTGCGCTGTTAGGGCTGCCGCCAGAAGTTGCGCAAAAATCACCTTTCGATTTGTCTGGTGGACAAATGCGTCGTGTGGCGATTGCAGGTGTCCTGGCGTTTAAGCCATCTGTTTTAGTTCTCGATGAGCCGACTGCTGGGCTAGACCCAAGAGGGCGAAAAGAGATTATGGAGCTGTTTAAGCGCCTGCATGAACAGGAGCAGTTAACGACAATCCTCGTGACACATAGCATGGAAGATGCAGCTCGTTATGCAGACAACTTGATTGTCATGCATGGAGGCAGCTCTGTGATGACTGGCACGCCGCAAGAGGTATTTGGAGATGCAGAGAGGCTCGCAACTTACAGGCTGGGCTTACCGCGTTCTGTGCGCTTCCAGCGTGATGTTGAGCGAATGATAGGTCGTCCGTTGCAAGGGTTAGCGTTGACAGAGGAACAGCTAGCACAGGCGATTGCTGTTGCTGCCCAGGAAGAAGGTGGCCGTTAATGCTAGAAAAAATGATTTTCGGCCGTTATATCCCAGGTACATCATTTGTTCATAAGCTGGACCCACGTTCTAAGCTGTTGTTTGTTTTCTTCTTTATTATCGCTGTATTTCTTGCAAATAACGCAGTAACGTATGCGGTGTTATTAGGTGCCACATTGTTTGTGATTTTTAGCTCGCGTATTCGGTTATACTTCATAATTAATGGACTGAAACCAATTATATTCCTTATCATTTTTACGTTGCTTATGCACATCTTTTTTACAAAAGAAGGTGCGTTACTTGTGGATTGGGGTATATTAAAGATTTATGAAGAAGGATTGAGACAGGGGATTTTCATATCTATTCGTTTTTTAGTTTTGGTGTTGATGACATCGATTTTAACATTGACGACATCCCCGATTTCAATTACGGACGGGATGGAAGATTTACTAGGGCCCTTCAAGCGTTTTAAACTACCTGTTCATGAGTTGGCGTTGATGATGTCGATTTCGTTACGCTTCATCCCCACATTGATGGACGAAACCGATAAAATCTTGAAAGCACAGCTAGCAAGGGGTTCGGATATTAGTACGGGCTCCATCAAACAACGAATTCGTGCAGTAGTTCCGCTTCTCGTTCCTTTGTTCGTGAGCGCCTTCAAGCGGGCAGAAGATTTGGCAATCGCTATGGAAGTGCGTGGCTATCGTGGAGGCGAAGGAAGGACGAGGTATCGACAATTGAAGTGGCATTGGCGGGATACTGTAGCAATGGCCCTGTTCGTTGTCCTCGTAGGCGTCCTCGTGCTGTTAAGGGGATAGGGAGGCAAGTTGTAGATGAAACGTGTAAAAGCAGTTGTAGCATATGATGGAACGAATTTTGCAGGCTATCAATCGCAGCCAGGTGGCGTGCGGACGGTTCAGTCGGAAATTGACAAAGCGTTGGTGAAAATCCATAAGGATAAAGGGATCCATTCGGTCGCAAGTGGTCGAACGGATGCAGGTGTTCACGCCACTGGACAAGTTATTCATTTTGATACGCCGTTAGCGTTACCATTGGATCGTTGGCAAATGGCGTTGAATGTGTTATTGCCAACGGATATTCGAATTGTCGATGTGGAGTTTGTTGATGATAGTTTCCACGCACGGTATTCCGCCACGGGCAAGACGTATGTGTACAAGTGGTCTTATAGCGAGGTGCATAGCCCGTTTGAACGGAATTATTCGGTTCATCTGGGCAGATGGCAGCCCAATGTTGTGCTCATGAAGGAAGCGGCTGTTCACTTTCTCGGTACGCATGATTTTACAAGTTTTTGTTCATCGAAGACCGCGACGTCCAATAAAGTGCGAACCGTACGTTTGCTAACCATTGAAAAACAAGGTGATTTGCTCGTATTAACAATCGAAGGCGATGGGTTTTTATACAACATGGTAAGGACGATTGCCGGCATGTTATTAGCCGTTGGCATAGGATGGAATACGCCTGCTGACGTCAAGCGTATACTGGAGTCATGTGACCGGAAAAAGGCCGGTAAAACCGCGCCAGCACACGGTTTGTACCTTGAAAGTGTGACCTATGGGGACTGAGACAACTTTTCCTCGTGTTTTAAAATAGTTGCTTGACTTATTGTGGAATTCAATGTAAGATGAGTAATGGTATTTCAATAACCCCACAAAAAAGCCCCGGAAGGTTTCTTGTGTTTAGGGATAGAGAAAACGGAACTAATGATATTTCATTTAGGAGGATACAAATATGCGTACAACATTCATGGCTAAAGGTCACGAAGTAGAGCGTAAATGGTACGTTGTCGACGCTGAAGGACAGACACTTGGTCGTCTTGCTTCAGAAGTTGCATCGATTCTACGCGGTAAACATAAACCAACGTTCACACCACACGTTGACACTGGTGACCACGTGATCATCATCAACGCTGAGAAAATTGAACTAACAGGTAACAAATTGAAAGACAAAATCTACTACCGTCACTCAGGTTACACTGGTGGCATCAAGCAACGTACAGCGCTTGAAATGCGTACGAACTACCCAACAAAAATGCTTGAATTGGCTATCAAAGGAATGCTTCCAAAAGGTCCTTTAGGTCGTCAAACATTCAAGAAATTGAACGTATACGCTGGAGCGGAACATCCGCACGCAGCACAAAAACCGGAAGCATACGAGCTTCGCGGATAATTAGAGGAGGAAACACCTTTGGCACAAGTACAATATCTCGGCACTGGCCGTCGTAAAAGTTCAGTAGCTCGTGTTCGTCTCGTTCCTGGAGAAGGCAAAATTGTCATCAACAACCGTGACGCAGAAGACTACGTACCATTCGAAACACTTCGTGAAATCATCAAGCAACCACTAGTTGCTACAGAAACTCTTGGAAGCTACGATATCCTAGTAAACGTCAACGGTGGCGGTTACACTGGACAAGCTGGCGCAATCCGTCATGGCGTTGCACGCGCACTTCTTAACGTAGACCCTGATTTCCGCTCAACACTTAAAGCGGCAGGACTACTTACGCGTGATGCACGTATGAAAGAGCGTAAAAAACCAGGTCTTAAAGGCGCACGTCGCGCACCACAGTTCTCAAAACGTTAATTTTATATTATCGTATGCAAAACCCTTTCTCACTTCGGTGGGGAGGGTTTTTTTGTTCTGTAAAAAATTCGTAAATTATCTAGCAGGCATATTGGCAATAATAGGGGCGTCTTATAAAGTAGAGGGCATAGGATGGGATAATAATGAAGTTAAATTACTACCTTTCAGGAATCTTTTAGGATTCCCTTTGCTTTTGAATGCGTGGTTCTTGTTTTCTGATGATATTAATATTTACGATAAGGAAATTGAGAAAGATAAATGTAGAAAAGATCGGGGTCGTTGCGGAATATGATTTTAATGTAGATCACATTTTGGACCTTTATCCAAGTTATCAAAAGGACGGTTCCATAGTCTTCCTAGTTAGATTATCAGAGGGGACGCAACTGTATAGGTTTACTGGAGACGAGTTAAGCCATATAGAAATACCTGACGCCGATATAGGTTATGACTGGATGTATTATAATGATGTAACATACGTATTAGCGGAAGTAGATAACAGGCATAGTGTGATTTCTATTTATGATAGCAACATTGATATTACATATTTAGATGAACTAACAGGTGAAAAGGAAATCATGTCTATTAGGTTTGTAGTGAAGCCTTTTCTGGTTGTATTAGTAGAAAATTATGAGGGAGATCGGGTTGGTTATTCAATTTGTTATGAGCCTGGAAAGTTAGTGAGTAGACCAGCGAATGTAGTTGGACTTTATACATACTCATCGTTGTTACAATCGTTTAATCATTCGCCTCACTTGATCATTGAAGATGGTAATCAAGTAGGGTTGATGAATATGAACAATGAAAAAGATCGAGATAAGGAATTGCTTCAGCTCGATTTATATTATCCGGCAGTTTATTATCTAAGTCCTGATGAAGTGATTGTAATCGGACAACGGGAAATACATGATTCCACTTCTGTAACAGGTAAGATTTTAGATGGGAAAGGAAATATCGTATATGAATTTCCTGATCAAGTGTTGGCTTTGGAAGATTATAAAAGAAAAATTGTTCATAGGGATCTTGAAATTCAAAAAGTAGAAGGCGCATATATGATTTCAAGTCAAGACATGGTACATTATTTTATCGAGAGCAAGAATTACACATATGAACCCAGTTTATATCAAGCTAAGCTGCAAGAAAAATTAACAGAAGCGCAGGCGACACTTGAACAATTGGAGAAGGAAGGTTCAAAGGCTTCCTTTAAAAAGCAAGTTTACATATATACAAGCACGGGCGAAGGTTGGATAGTTCTAGGTTATCTCGCTGTATTCATTCTTGTATTTGGTGGGATTTATTTTTACGAAGTACTTAATGAAAAAAATTATAAAAAGCGTATAGAAAAAGCTTTTGCGAATGGTGGAAAGAAAATACGAGCCAATGTTAGGAAAGTAGAAATGACAGGTGTGACTCTAAATGAACTGCCTCAAGTGAAATTAACAGTGGAATCTAGATGGGAAGATAAAATGACACGTGTAAAGTACAAAACATATATATTTCCATATGCACCGATAACAGAGGATTCATCTGTAGATGTCGTTTATGACTCTGTTAAAAAGAAGGTGATAGGATCTGCGTAAGATGAACGGTGCAGGGTAGTCAAGAAATTGCTTCAAGTGCTATGATGTCCAGCTCGGATACAGTGCGCTTTTTCTATTCATTCGATTGTGTAATAAGGAGATAAAAAGATTAATATTCCAATTAATCAAAGAATAATGGGCGAAAACCATTGTCTAAATGTAGTTTTTCGTGTAACCTTGTCCATGAGCAGGTCTTTTATGGGTAGCTTTGGATAGGTCGGTACTTGGCTCAATCCTTTATTAAGAGACCTCCTTTTTCACGGACTGAGATTATTGAACATTTCAAGTCATTGTGAAATGTCGAAGGTTATATCGATAAAAATTAAATAGATTAATTTAAATAAGTGCTCACATTTGTGAGGTAAAAGGGAAGCTAGTGAAAGTCTAGCACAGCCCCCGCTACTGTAAGAGTTGATGAAATTGCGAAACCACTGAGAAATCGGGAAGGTGCAAGAGTAAGAAGACGCTCAAGTCAGGAGACCTGCTTATTTAAACGACACATACTTTTCGGAGGGAGAAGTGTAGGCGAAACAATGAGCTCAATTGATTTGTGCTTCAGTGTAATTCTATTTACTGGATTTTGCATGCCTATACTCCTTTGAAAAGGAGTATAGGCATTTTTTATTTGGGAGGAAGATCATGAAAAAGGGAAAAATTTATGTTGTTGGTTTTGGGCCTGGAGATGGTGATCATATTACCAAACGAGCAATAGATGCGCTACAGGAAAGTGAATATATTATTGGTTATAAAACATATGTAGATCTTATCAAACACCTAGTCACGGCGAAATCCATTGTCAGTACGGGGATGACGGAAGAAGTATCACGTGCGCAAGACGCTGTGAAGAAAGCGGAAGCAGGCGGGATTGTTTCGGTAATTTCTAGTGGCGATTCAGGTGTATATGGGATGGCTGGCTTGGTGTATGAAGTGTTGATTGAACAGGGGTGGACTGAAAAGGAAGGCATTGCAGTAGAAATTGTTCCGGGTATTTCAGCTATCAATTCATGTGGGAGTATACTTGGCGCACCGATTATGCACGATGCCTGCACAATTAGTCTGAGTGACCACTTAACGCCTTGGACGGTTATTGAAAAGCGTATTGAAGCGGCAGGGATGGCTGACTTTGTAATTGCTCTATATAACCCGAAAAGTGGACGACGGACACGTCAAATTGTAGAAGCACAAAATATTTTATTAAAGTATCGTTCGCCAGATACACCTGTTGGCTTGGTGAAGAGTGCTTATCGTGAAAATCAAAACGTAGTTCTGACAACGCTATCGGAAATGCTTGAACACGATATCGGAATGCTAACAACGGTCATTATCGGTAACTCATCTACGTTCTTTTATGATAATAAAATCATCACCCCGCGGGGCTACCAACGTAAATATACGTTAGGTGAAGGGAAGCAAAGTTTAAAACCACACCAACGTTTGAAGAAGGAAGCTGAACCGTGGGCACTGGATCAGGAAACAGGTGAGGCAAAGGCAGGCTATGAGCAAATCGAAAGTATAGCAGCTAGACAAGAGCCAGAGCCAAAGAAAGAGCAACAGGTTCCATCACTGGATATGGCGTTGCAGGCTTTATCGATGGTGACAGAAGAGAAAGTGGAAAATCCTTTTTTAGTGCAACAGTCGATGGAAAGTATATTTGAATTTGCCGTTTCCCCTGGTGTGGTCAATAAAATGATGACAGCAGAGCAAATGCGCGTATTGGCAGACGTTGTCGGGGAGAAAGGTACCTTGGAGTATACGCCTAGTCACCGTTTGGTTGTAAAGGTGCCAACAGATCAACCCGAAGCGATTGTTGCGAAGCTTGAGCAGCATCATTTACGCGTCATGCCTGTAGGAGATGTCGTAAAAGTGAAGGCTTGTGATTTTTGCTACGGTGAAAAAGCAGATGCTATTCCGTATGCAGAAGAAATTGCAGCTACATTGGATGGGTTAAAACTGCCAAAGCAATTGCACGTTGGTGTCAATGGGTGTGGAATGGCCTGCTATCGCCCAGTGTTTGATGACATAGGGATTGTCTATCGGAAGAAAAAATTCGACTTATTTATCGGTGCGAAGCCAGTCGGTCGCACAGCCCATGCTGCTCAACCAGTTGCGGAAGGAATTGAACCCGATGATCTAATTCCATTAGTTACAAAAATTATAGAAGAATATAAGCAAAACGCACATCCGAATGAACGCTTTTTTAAATACTTTAAACGTGTCAAAAAAATATTACATTTTAACTATCATGATATGAGTTCCAAAATTGAAGTAGAGCCAGCACCTTGTGGGGATTAGGAGGATTGTATGATTTTATTTTTAGCAGGTACTAGTGATGCTAGGGAATTGGCGATTCATTTACAAAGACAGGGCTATTCTTTGTTAGCGACAGTCGTGACAGAATCTGCAGCCGAGAGCTTACGGGCCAACGATATTGCTTATCAGGTGGGGCGGTTATCAGTGAATGATATGGTGGCGATCATTCAGAAGCATGAAATGACTTGTGTAGTGGATGCCAGTCATCCGTATGCAGAAGAAGCGTCGAAAACCGCGATGGCAGCGGCAAAAGCATGTGATATTCCTTATATTCGCTATGAGCGCCCGAAAGAAGAGTTTATTTCTCCACTGATTACAGAGGTGGAAGATTATGAAGAGGCGGCCAAATTGGCGCAAGCACATAAAGGGACCATCATGTTAACAACAGGTAGTAAGACGCTAGAAGTTTTCGCAAAACACTTATTATGTGATGACATTCGGCTGATCTGCCGTATGCTTCCCAACTTGGAGAATATGGAGAAGTGCAATCGGTTAGGGATCAAACAAAAGGACATCGTTGCCATCCAAGGTCCATTTTCAGAATCACTCAATAAGTCATTATGTGAGCAATATAATGTCACTTTAATGATCACTAAAGAAAGCGGTAAAGTCGGTTCTGTAGATGAGAAAATATCAGCTGCTCTTCAGTTGGAAATCCCCGTGATTTTAATTAAACGACCAAAGGTTCAATATGATAATTTTGGTACGTCATTCGAGAAAGTTACTCAACTATTAGGAGGTTTTTTAAAATGAAGAATCCAAACATGGACTTTAATACAAAATTTGTCCCGCTTACGGTAGACCCAGATAAGATTTATGATCACAGTTTTGCAATGATTAAAGAAGAGATGGGTGAACATCCATTTACAGATGAGCAATGGTTAGTCGTTCGTCGTGTCATTCACGCTTCGGCTGATTTTGAGTTAGGACGTAGCATGGTTTTCACACCTGATGCGCTAGAAGCGGGTATTCAGTCGATTTTAGCAGGTCGTCATGTCGTGGCGGATGTACAGATGATTGAGAGTGGTTCAGGACGCAAACGCTTCCAAAAGCACGGTGGGGATTTACATTGTTATATTGCGGATGAGGATGTCTCGAAAGAAGCGAAGGCACAAGGAACAACGCGTGCCATCATTTCTATGCAAAAAGCCACGCGTTTACAAGAGGGTGGGATATATGCGATTGGGAATGCGCCAACTGCGTTGTTAGAGTTAATTCGTTTAATTAAAAATGGTGTCGCCAAACCGGACTTAATCATTGGTATGCCAGTAGGCTTTGTTTCAGCTGCGGAGTCGAAAGAGGAATTAGCCATTCTCGAAGGGATTCCATTCATTACAAATATAGGGAGAAAGGGTGGCAGTACAGTGACGGTAGCTGCACTGAATGCCATTTCGATTATGGCGGATGAGCGTGCAAAACAAACGAACTAAAAAAGATCCTTCACAAATGCGGCATGGCTATACAACAGGTTCTTGTGCAACAGCGATGACAAAGGCGGCCTTGCAAGGGCTGGTGACGGGACGGGTGCCGGAAGAAGTCACCATTTACTTACCGATTGGCCAGTATGCGACATTTAAAGTATCAGCGTTTGAAGAAGTAGAAGGCGGCATTATGTGTGAAACGATTAAAGATGCCGGAGATGACCCAGACGCTACACACAAAGCGAGAATTCAAAGTACTGTTTTTTATTCTAAAGAAAAAGGTATCCATCTGGACGGCGGGATTGGCGTAGGGCGGGTAACGAAAGCCGGACTTCCTGTACCCGTTGGCCAGGCGGCTATTAATCCGGTGCCGCGAAAGATGATATTGGGCGTCGCGCAAGAAGGAATCGAACACTATCAAATAAATCGTGGAATTGACGTAGTCATTTCTGTGCCTGACGGAGAAGAAATTGCCAAAAAGACATTGAATGGCCGTCTAGGTATACTCGGCGGCATTTCGATATTAGGAACACGCGGAACGGTCGTGCCCTTCTCAAGTTCTGCTTATATGGCAAGTATCGAGCAAGCGATTAGCGTTGCAAAAGAAGCTGGATGCCAGCATTTAGTTATTACGACGGGCGGGCGTAGCGAAAAGTATGCTTTGAAACAGTATCCACATTTACCGGAAGAAGCATTTATAGAAATGGGCGATTTCATTGGTTTTACGCTGAAACATATTGCACGTCAAAAAATCCCTCAAGTCTCTCTCGTAGGAATGATGGGGAAATTTTCAAAGTTAGCGCGAGGCGTTATGATGGTTCACTCAAAAAGTGCGCCAATCAGCTTTGAATTTTTGGCGGAATTGGCAAATCGGGTAGGTGTCGATGAAGAGACACAGCAGGAAATTTTGCAGGCAAATACCGCCTCGCAAGTCGGGGAAATCCTTCAAGGAAATGAAGCATACTTCGAGTCTCTTTGTAAAAATTGCTGTTATTACGCACTGAATCATATGCAGGCGGATATAAAAGTGTCAACTAGTATATATGCCATGAACGGAGACTGTCTAGGAAAGGCTGAGAATATTGACAAATTGGATGAAAATGATTGGTATAGGGGATAATGGCGCGGCAGGATTACTCCCACAATACATAGAGTGGATTCATGAATGTGACGTTTTAGTCGGCGGCGAACGTCATCTACAATTTTTTCCTTCTTTTAAAAAAGAGAAAAGAGTGATTAAAGGCGGTTTATCGGCATTAGTAGCCGACTTGCAGGAAGAAACGCGCAATGTCGTTATTTTAGTATCCGGTGATCCACTGTTTTACGGACTTGGGAGTGTGCTTGCGAAAAAAATCTCATTGGAGATTTATCCTTATACGAGCTCAGTCCAGCTTGCTTTTTCAAATATGCAGGAAAGTTGGCAAGATGCGTATATCGTCAGCTTGCACGGTCGTTCTATTAAAGGCTTTGCACAGAAAATAGACGGTCGTAAAAAAGTAGCCGTCTTAACAGATGACACGAATTCGCCGCAAGCCATTGCAGCTTATTTAAAACGTTACAATATGACGGAATACGATGCATTCGTTGCAGAGAATCTACAGGGGGAAGATGAGCGTTGTCGTTTTCTTTCATTAGATGACATGGAGCAAGCTCCTTTTTCACCTTTAAATGTGGTCATTCTAAAGCAGCGCACAGTAATTGAACGCTCTTCAATTGGCATTCCGGATGATGCATTTCTTCAGCGGAAGCCGGATAAAGGGTTAATCACGAAAAAAGAAATTCGTACGCTGTGCTTGCAAGAGCTTGAGTTGAAAGAAACGAGCATCGTTTGGGACATCGGCACTTGCACGGGATCTGTTGCGATTGAAGCAGCAAAAATCGCACGTGAAGGGGCCGTGTATGCCATTGAGAAAAATGAAGGTGACCTTGAAAACTGTTTGGAAAATCAGCTAAAACATCGAGCCGATTTTACAGCAGTCCTCGGAAAAGCACCGGATCGCCTAGAAGAATTCCCTGATCCAAATGCCATCTTTATTGGCGGCAACGGCGGGAATATGGAGCATTTACTAGAAACGTGCATCACGCGTCTGCAGCCCAATGGTCGCCTAGTGATGAATATCGCTACGATAGAAAATTTGGCGGAAGCCATGCAACATCTAAAAGCATTAGGTTGTGAAGTATCCATCTTACAGGCGCAACTATCAAGAAGTAAACCGATTTTACATTTAACGCGTTTTGAACCGTTAAATCCAATTTATATTGTTACGGCAAAGAAAGGAACGAATGAATGAGCATAGGAAAATTATATGGATTAGGCGTTGGACCAGGAGATCCGGAATTAATCACAGTAAAAGCATTTCGTAAATTACAAGAGTGCCCGGTTATTGCGTATCCGAAAAAACTAAGAGGCAGTAAATCGTATGCTCATCGTATTGTTGATGTGTATATTAACCCAGCGGAAAAAGAGATGCTTGGTTTAGTATTTCCTATGACGAAAGACGAAGAGACATTGCGTGCTGCGTGGGAAAAATCAGCGGAAGAAATTTACGGCTATTTAGCGCAAGGCAAGGATGTAGCGTTTGTGACAGAAGGGGACCCGATGTTGTTCAGCACCTTTATTCATTTGATGAAATTAATGAAAACAGTGCATCCAGATGTTCCGATTGAAACAATCGCTGGCATTTCGTCATTTAATGGGACTGCCAATCGACTAGGTATTGCGCTAGCTGAAGGTGATGATCATGTCGCCATGATTCCGGCTACGGAGGATATGGAAGAGATGCGCCGAGTGATTGAAAGCCATGATGCGATTGTTTTTATTAAAATCGCAAAAGTGCTAGATCCGATGTTGGATTTACTGGAAGAAATGAGTTTGCTAGAAAACACGCATGTCGTTACGAAGGTAACTTCTGACGAAGAAGTGATTTGGAAGACAAATGAACTCCGAGGTGCCGATTTAAATTACTTATCCTGTATGGTGGTGCGCAAATGACGAAGAAAATTTGGATTGTCGGGGCAGGCCCCGGAGATCCCGACTTAATCACGGTAAAAGGGTTGAAGTTGGTACAAACAGCGGATGTCGTCATGTATACCGATTCACTTGTCAGCGAAACGTTAGTGGAGGAAGCGAAGGAATCCGCGGAAGTGATTCGTACAGCGGGGATGCATCTACAGGAGATGGTCGATTGTATCGTTGAACGTGTCAATGCAGGAAAAACGGTTGTCCGTTTACATACGGGAGATCCAGCGATGTACGGAGCCACAATGGAGCAAGTGGCGCTACTGAAACAACATGACATTGGCTATGAGGTCGTGCCTGGTGTCAGTTCTGTTTTTGCAGCGGCAGCGGCAGTCGGTGCAGAGTTGACAGTCCCTGATTTAACACAAACTCTTATTTTAACGCGAGCAGAAGGGCGTACACCTGTCCCAGAGCGCGAAAAATTACAAGCATTGGCCGGTCATCATTGTACGATTGCGATGTTTTTAAGTGCGACATTGACAAAGAAAATTGTTAAAGAATTGCAAGCGGCGGGCTGGGCAGATGATACGCCAGTGGCAGTTGTGCAGCGTGCGACATGGCCAGATGAAAAGATTGTGCAAACAACCCTGATTGAATTAGACGAAGCGATGCGTGTCAATGGTATTCGTAAGCATGCGATGATTTTGGCAGGTTGGGCATTAGATCCGCATATCCATGAAAAAGAGTATCGTTCAAAACTGTATGATAAAACATTTACGCACGGCTTCCGAAAAGGTGTGAAGGCAGATGATTGAATTACGCGAAGGGGAAATCCCTGTCGTCGACAAGCGCAAACCGTATGCTCTCGTAGCCATTACGAAACACGGGGTCGTCAATGCCAGAAGTTATATGGAAAAGTTCCCGTATGCAGACTTGTACTATATGAAAAAGTTTGCAAAAGGCGACGAAGAGACGCGCCATATTCAATTATTTGATGGCACGGTACGCTTATTACTGCCTGCATTGTTCCAGCAATATAAAGGGGTTATCTGTGTCATATCCCTTGGTGCGGTTGTGCGCATGATTGCGCCGATTATGGTGGATAAAATGACAGATCCTGCTGTATTAGTTGTCGATGATCTCGGTCAATATGTTATCAGTGTATTATCCGGTCATATTGGTGGGGCCAATGAGCTAACGTATGAATTTGCCAATGCGATTGGTGCCACGCCTGTTGTCACAACGGCATCTGATGTGCAAAAAACAATCCCCGTCGATTTATTCGGCGCCAAGTTTGGTTGGATGTGGGATAGTCAAGAAAAATTGTTACCGGTAAGTGCATCGGTTGTCAATGAAGAGCATGTTGCCATTGTGCAAGAAACAGGAGAGAAAAACTGGTGGATGCATGATCGTGCGATGCCAGACAACTTGAATATCTATCCATCGACGACAGCAGCAATTCAGGCAAAGCCACAAGCCACCTTGCTCATTACGGATCGAATCATCGAAGCGCATGAGGAAGTGTTGCTGGACAATGGTGTGATTTATCGTCCGAAATCCATTGTGCTTGGCATTGGTTGTAATCGTGGAACGACTGTAGAGGAAATTGAACAAGTTGTAGACGAGACATTGGCGGAACTACGTTTGAGTAAAAAAAGTGTGAAAGCGGTCGCGACGATTGATTTGAAAAAAGACGAGGTAGGTTTGCTGGACTTAACCGCCAAGCATAATTGGTCGTTTGTGACATATACGCCAGAGCAGCTCAATGAAATGCCACTGTTGAATCCATCAGAAACGGTCTTTAAATACACAGGCGCCTATGGTGTGAGTGAGCCGGCAGCATTGCGTTATGCGAATGCGACAGAGTGGGTCTTAGAGAAAAAGAAAAGTGGCAATGTGACGGTGTCCATTGCACGTGTCAATTTTGAGGAGTGCGGACAATGAATCGATTTGTGCTAGCGGGTACAGGAAGCGGTGTAGGGAAAACGACGTTCACGATTGGAATCATGCGTGCACTGATGAAGCGGGGGTTAACAGTTCAAGGCTTTAAATGTGGCCCAGACTATATTGATCCAACGTATCATACTGCTGTCACCAAACGTCCCTCTCGAAACATTGATAGTTTCATGATGGGGCATGATGTCATTCGTGCAATTGTTGCAAGAGCAAGCCGAGATATAGACGTCGCGATGATTGAAGGTGTGATGGGCTTTTATGATGGCAAATCTCCATTGTCAAATGAAGGATCAGCTGCAGATATTAGTGAGATTACAGAAAGCCCCGTCATTTTAATTGTCAATGCGGCAAGTATGGCAAGAAGTGTAGCGGCAATTGTAAAAGGCTTCCAACTGCTAGATGACAACGCCAATATCGTTGGGGTTATTGCCAACCAATTGGGTAGTAAGAGTCATTTTGATATTGTTAAAACAGCCATCGAAAAAGAATGTGGTATTCCTGTCATTGGTTATTTGCCAAAGGATGCTGTCCCTCCGATGCCAAGTCGTCATTTAGGTTTAGTGCCGGCCATTGAACGTGGGGATTTGGATTCCTATTTTGACAGCCTAGCAACAGCTATTGAGGAAACGGTGGATATTGAGCAGTTACTAGACATTACGCAAGCACAAGCGATAGAAATAACTGCATCGATTTTTGATGTTCAGCCAGAAAAGCCAGAAGTTCATATTGCGGTTGCGAAGGATGCAGCTTTCAACTTTTACTATGAAGAGAATTTCGAATTATTGCGCGCAAATGGTGCAACCTTGCACTTTTTCTCCCCCTTACAAAATGAAGAAGTCCCTATAGAAGCACAAGGGTTGTATATCGGTGGGGGATTCCCAGAAGAATTCGCCGGACAATTGGCAAAAAACGAAAAAGCGAGGACATCCATTCAAAATGCAATCAATCGAGGTCTGCCGACATTGGCTGAATGTGGCGGTTTTATGTATCTGACAGAGGAAATCGTGGATCGAGGGGCCGGGGTCTACCCAATGCTCGGGGTGATTCCGGGACGTGTGCGTATGCAAGACAAGCGAGCTGCACTTGGTTATAGAGAAATCACGGGTGTTGCCGGCAATTTCTTAATCGATGAAAAGACGCAGGCAAAAGGGCATGAGTTCCATTACTCAGCATATGAGGGGGAGCATACAAAGCCTGCTTATTTTAGTAAAGGTCGGTTCCGCGCGCAACAAGAAGGTTATTTACACCAAAATCTTGTAGCGGGCTTTACACATTTCCATTTTGCGTCGAATCCACAGCTCGTAGAAAATTGGTTGACAGCATGTTTGGAGGATGAACAATGAACTATTTCCCACTGTTAATGGATATAGATTATAAAAAAGTTGTCATTGTTGGTGGCGGCCATGTCGCACGTCAAAAGATTGAAGCTTTACTGCCGACAAAAGCGCAGATAACAGTTATTAGCCCGGCAGTGACAGAGACTATACAACAGTACGTGAATGAAGGACTTGTGACATGGCAAGAGAAAATGTTCGAACCTGCTGATTTGGACGATGCCGCATTAGTATTCGCAGTGACGGATGAAGAAGAAGTGAACAATGCAGTAGAAGAAGCGACGCAGCATTGGCAATTACTCAGTCGTGCGGATGCCAAAGGACGTGTGGATTTTATCAATCCGGCAGTCGTTCGTCGGGGCGGCTTTGTTGTGACAGTATCGACGTCTGGAGCCAGTCCTGGTTTAACACGTAAAGTAAAGGCTGACTTGGCGGAGCAATTCGGAGATCATTACGCGGCGTATGTGACATTTTTAAAGGAAGCGCGTCAGCAAATTTTACAGGTGTTTGATGGAGAGGCGAAAAAACAACGACTGGCTGAATTGCTAGATCCACAAATTTTGCAGTGGTTTGAACAAGGTGAAGAGCGAAAGTGTCAAGCATGGCTACAACAGCGGATAGGAGAAAGCCAGTGAGTGGATTTGTATACATTGTAGGGGCAGGTCCAGGTGACCCAAAACTACTGACGATTCGAGGATTAGAATGTATTCAACAAGCAGATGTGATTTTATATGATCGCTTGGTGAATGCGGAGTTATTAAAGCATGCAAAAGTAGATACTGAGCTGATTTATTGTGGGAAAGAGCCAGGTAAACATGGCATGATTCAGGATGAAATCCACCGCACGCTTGTGGAACAGGCCAATCTTGGCAAGCATGTACTTCGCTTAAAAGGCGGCGATCCATTTGTTTTTGGACGCGGCGCAGAAGAAGCTGCGATTTTACGGCAAGCGGGTATTCCATTTGAAATTGTTCCGGGCATTTCAGCAGGAATTGCGGCCCCTGCTTATGCAGGAATTCCAGTGACACACCGCGATCATGCCGCAAGCTTTGCGATTGTGCCAGGTCATGGCCGTGCAGAGAAAGGGAACGATTTCTTGAACTGGTCAGCACTTGCTCAAATCGATACCGTGGCATTTTATATGAGTGTCGGCAATATCTCACATATTACGAAAAGTTTAATAGTCAATGGTAGAAGTGAAACAACCCCTGTTGCGGTGATTGAATGGGGCACAACGGAAAACCAGCGGACGATTACAGGTACTCTTGCTACGATTGCGCAAGACATTCAACATCACCAGATCTCCAATCCATCGATGATTTTAGTGGGAGATGTCGTCAATGTGCGTGAAGAAATTGCTTGGTTTGAAGAAAAGGGGCATGCAAAATGTTAGAAGCAATGAAAAAACGCCGTGCGATTCGCCAGTTTAAAACGGATGAAGTCGAACGGGAAAAAATTGAGACATTATTAGAAGCAGCAACGTATGCGCCGAATGATCGCATGCGCGAACCTTGGCACTTCTATGTATTGCAAGGCGACAGTTTACAGCGTTATGAACAAGTGGCACTCGATTATTTAGAACAACGTTTCCCGACCAAACCACATTTAGTAGAAAGCTCAATGGAGGCGATTACTAAGACACCGCTGATTATTGTCGTGACTTCCGCTATTGTGGACGGGGATGAGGGAGCGACGAAAGACAATACATTCGCGGTGAGTGGCGCTATTATGTCGATGTGGTTAATGGCGGAGCAGCTAGGATTAGGTATGGTATGGCGTACACGTGGTGTGGGGTTAGTACATGACACAGCGTTGCATACATTCATCGGAGCATCAGACAAAGAGCAATTGGTAGGAACGCTCTGTATCGGGTACCCGGCTGAAGAAATCACTTCTGCAAAAAAACGTACACCATTTGCTGACAAAACGACTTGGTTATAAGGGGGACTGGAAATGACAAGACAAGGTATGTTGTTAGTGTATACCGGTGAAGGAAAAGGGAAAACAACTGCATCACTCGGCGTCACATTGCGTGCAATTGGTCGAGGCATGAAGGTTAAATATTTTCAATTCATCAAATCGCCTGAGCGTACATATGGCGAACAAATTGCCTTGCGAAAACTGGGGGTCGAAACGGTGCAATTAGGCATCGGATTTACATGGACGAAAACACCTGAGGAGCATAGAGAAGCACTTGCAAAAGCTTGGCAACTTGTCAAAAAAGAGCTGCAAGATGAAACGACAGATGTATTAGTGCTGGATGAGTTGAATAATGCGTTAGCGATCACGCGTTTTCCTGTCGAGGATGTCTTGCCATTGGAGGACGTGTTAGAAGCCATTGAAAATCGTCCAAAGACCATGCATTTGGTCGTTACAGGGCGTTCAGCACATCCATCTCTCCTCGCGTTAGCCGACTTAGTGTCAACAATTGAGGCAACCAAACATTATTATACCGAGCAGGATGTTCAAGCGATGAAGGGGCTTGAATTTTAATGAAAGCGATTATGATTTAAGGAATCGCATGTTCACACGTTATTATTTCAATCAAATCCGTGTAGCAATACAATCATAGGAAAGTATCGAGGAGAAGATTCAATGATAAAAGGGTCTCTTTTACAAATTGATTTTGAAAAGCTATGGAAAGAGGGCATGTTAGATTGGCATGGCAAGATGCCAGAACGCATGACGGATGACGGATTGGAAGAAGCTTTTTGGGCACAATCAATGAAGAAAAAAACCTATAAGCAAACAGACGAGTACGCGAAAGAAATATACGAAAAAATGAAGCAGCATATTCCACAAGAGGCAAGTTGCATTGAAATTGGACCGGGATGGGGCAACTATACATTCCAACTGAGTGAAGATGTCAAACGTTTAACGCTCGTTGATGGTTCTAAAAGTGTGCTTGCCTATTTGAAACAATATTATGAGCGTAATGCGTCTGTTCAGTTTGTGCATAGTAAATGGGAAGAAGCACAAATAGAGCCGCATGATGTGGTAATTGGGGTGAACTGCTTTTATCGTATATACGAAATGGCAGCAGCGTTGCAAAAAATGAATGCACTCGCAAAAAAATGCGCCATTATCGGCTTAACGACAGGTCCCATTCAGCCGCATTACGTTACCTTAGATGAACAGTTTGGCTATGACATTAAGTATCCGCGGCGTGATTATATTGCTATTCTCAACATGCTGTATCAGTTAGGCATTTACGCAGATTGTGAAATGATTAAACTAGAACGTACATATCGCTATGATACATTGGAACAACTATATGAAGCACAAAGTAAAAAAATCCTATCCACGCAGTTTAAGGTGGCACATGTGAAAGCCTCACTGGAACCTTTTATAACGATGGAGGATGGCCAACATGTGTATCGCCATCCATTCTATGCTGCAATTATCAGTTGGAAGCCGTGAATGTAGCATGACTAAGTTTCGATTTACAGTATTAATAAGCGCGTTACTGATATGCTTGTTTGCTTCAATGACTTTTGCAGTGATGGTAGGCTCCGTAGGGATAACACCAAGCATTATTTTGGAAGTACTTTTTTCAAAACTCGGGATTTCGTTAGGGACGGTGGCTTCAAAAGCACAAAGCATCATTATTTGGGAAATTCGTTTACCTCGTGTGGTACTTGCAGCAATTGTTGGCGCGGCCCTGGCGATTAGTGGCGCGGCGATTCAAGCATTGGTTAGGAACCCGATTGCAGATCCTTATATTTTGGGGGTATCGTCTGGTGCGTCAGTGGGTGCAACGTCGGTCATTTTACTTGGTGCATTTAGCACTTTGGGGACCTATGCATTATCCTTTGCAGCTTTTTTAGGGGCTATTTTGGCTGTCATAGTTGTCTTCTTGTTGGCGCGCGTCAATGGACGCACGTCCGTTATTCGTCTGCTCTTGGCAGGGATTGCGATTTCGATGGTGTTTTCCGCAATTACCAATTTTCTGCTGATGACATCCAAGCAACAGGGTGGTATTCAAGCCGTTATGCATTGGATGCTTGGTAGTTTGGCAGGTGCGAAGTGGTCAACGATTGGCATCCCATTTTTTACGTTTTTCCTTGTTTTTGTCTTGCTGTTGCTGAATTATCGTCAGCTAAATGCTCTGCTCCTTGGGGAAGAACTAGCTACTACACTTGGTATTAACCTAGAACGTTTTCGAATTTTCATTATACTTGTTGTGTCGTTATTAACAGGTGTTGTTGTTGCAAGTAGCGGTAGTATTGGTTTTGTTGGTTTAATCATCCCGCATCTTGTGCGAATGATGATAGGGTCGAACTACAAACTAGTTCTACCGATGAGCGCATTAATGGGTGCCATTTTCTTAGTCTGGGCGGATATGGTTGCACGGATTGCGATAGCACCTGAAGAAATGCCCATCGGAATTATCACTGCCGTTTGCGGAGGGCCTTTCTTTATTTGGATGCTTAGACGCCGTCGATATTCTTTTGGGGATGGTGAATAAAGATGTTGCGGGTAGAGGAGATTTCATTCTTAGTAGCTGACAAGCAAATTTTACACGATATTTCGTTTTCATTGGAGCAAGGTACATTTATTGGCATCATTGGGCCCAATGGTAGTGGGAAATCGACGATGTTAAAGATTATCTATCGCTATTTAAAACAAACGAGTGGAATTGTGACACTCTATGAAAAAGATCTTGTTCAGATCACGCAAAAACAGCTCGCGCAGGAAATGGCGGTCGTGAGTCAAGAAACCCCTGTACTCTTCGACTTTACCGTGCATGATTTAGTGATGATGGGTCGAACGCCGTACAAACAATGGCTTGCAAAAGATAGCAAAGAAGATTTTGCCATTGTCGAAGAAAGTATGCGGCTTGCCAACGTCCAACATTTAAAAGACCGGACATTCGGTCAATTATCTGGTGGTGAAAAGAAACGGGTTATGCTTGCGCGCGCACTTGCACAACAGGCGAAAATCTTGATTCTAGATGAACCAACGAATCATCTAGATATTGAACACCAGCTCCAGTTAATGGATCTGGTGAAGGGACTACCGATTACGATTGTAGCCGCATTGCATGATTTAAATTTAGCAGCCAGCTATTGCGATGAATTACTTGTCATGAAAGATGGGGCTCTTTTTATGAAAGGAACACCTGAACAGGTACTGACAGAGGAGACTATGAGGCAAGTTTTTCAAATACAAGTGGGTATTTCAAAGAACCCATTTACACAAAAGTTACATCTGTTTTTTTACACAGATCATAAGAAAGAAGTGGGCGTATAATGAAAAACAAATTAATGGGGGCCTTCCTACTTTTAACGGTCTTCCTAGTATTATCAGCATGCTCGGGGAAGGATGCAAATGAAGAAGTAGAGAAAGACGATGCTACAGACAAACAAGCGAAGCAAACAGAAAAAATATTGATAGACAATGAAGATTTTGTCATTGAATACACTGAAGTACCTAAGCGTGCAATTTCATTAAATCAGCACGTAACAGAGATCATGTTAGCGCTTGGTTTAGAAGATTCAATGGTTGGGACAGCTTATTTGGACGATAAAGTGTACGAGCCATTGCAGGAAGCATATGAGAAAGTACCCGTATTAGCTGAACAATACCCATCAAAAGAGCAAATAATCGAGGCGGAAGCAGACTTTCTATATGGTGGTTGGTCAAGTGCATTTAGCGAGAAAAGCGTTGCTACACGTGAAGAATTTAAAGCGTTAGATATCGACAGTTATTTACAATCATCGTCTGTCAATGTCGCACCCTCATTGGAAGATATTTATGCAGATATCCGAAATATCGCGAAAATCTTCCGTGTTGAAGAGCGTGGGGAGAAATTGATTGACGAAATGAATCAAGACATTGAAGCCATTACGTCTAAAATGCCGGAAGCAACGGAACCGTTGAAAGTGTTCGTATTCGATAGCGGAGAAACAGACATAACTACAGCCACGCAGAACTTCATGAATACACTTGTGACAATGGCTGGAGCGAAAAATGTTTTCGGTGATATAGAAAGCAACTGGGCAACGGTATCTAAAGAAGATGCTGTTGAGCGCCAACCTGAAATGATTGTCATCATTGACTACGGTTCTACGACGGCAGAACAGAAGATAGCTTTTTTGAAAGCTGATCCAGCGTTAAGTCAAACACCTGCCGTGCAAAACGAGAAATTTGTCATGTTGCCGTTATCGGCGGCGTCTGAAGGCGTTCGTGTAGCAGAAGCACTCGAAATATTAGCAAAAGGTTTTTATCCAGAAGCTTACTAACTTGAATCAGCAGGGAAATCAAAATCCTGACGTAATTACACCAAGGCTTAATTGATTTAATCATTTAAGGAAATGGAGGAGTAGGTTTCATGGCTACATGGAATTTAACGCAAATGCAGCGCCACTTGCTAATTTGTAATGGGGCAACTTGCATGGGGGCAGGCGCTGAAGAAGTGACACAGCAAATCCGTGACGAAATTCGTGCTCATCATTTGGATGAGCAAATTCATACATCACGGACCCGTTGTAACGGTCGTTGTAAAGATAAATGTGTCGTGATTGAATACCCAAAAGGCACATGGTATTCCGTGCAACAGGAAGAAACGGCACGTGCTATTGTTCATGAATCGGTGGCGGAAGAATCGATTATATATGCCATGGAGCATGGTGAGCGTCAACGGGGTGAAACACGCATTAAAGGGATCGATAAATATCGAAAGCGAAAAGGGCCAAAGAAAAAAGCGGTGTTGTTTGTGGGGCATGGCAGTAGGCTAGAGGCAGGAAATGAAGAGGTTCGCCAATTTATTGAACAAACGAAAGAGCAGATTGACCCGTCCCTACTTGTGGAAACTTGTTTTTTAGAATTTGCATCGCCGAATATCGAAGATGGGATTCAACTTTGTATTGAAAAAGGTGCGGATGAGGTCCATGTGATCCCCATCATCCTATTACATGCAGGACATTCCAAACTGCACATTCCAGCTGAAATTGAGGAAGCTAAAGGACTTTTTCCAGATATTCGTTTCACTTATGGCCAAACGATAGGGATTCATGACGAGGTTTTAGACATTTTGAAAACAAGACTGGCTGAAGTAGGTTTTGATGTCAATCAGAAACACGAGGAAACCGCAATTCTATTCATCGGACGAGGTAGTAGCGATGTAGATGCGAAGGCTGATTTTTATACCATTCGCGAAAAGCTATGGGAACAAGTAAATGTGCCCATTTTGGAATGTGCTTTTATCGGAGTTACGACCCCTACTGTGCAGGAAGGAATGGAACGTTGTATCGAGTTAGGTGCGAAGAAAATTATTATGTTACCGTACTTTTTATTCACAGGTATCTTAATGGAAAGAATGAATCGCATGGCCGAACAGTTCAAAGTGGATTATCCACAGACATCTATTGATATTGCTGGATATTTTGGCTATCATCCGAAATTGAGAACGGTATTGTTAGAACGTATGAATCAAGCTTTAGATGGAACCTCGACGGGAATGCAAGATTTAGAAAATTTCCGTCGATATGTGGAAAAGTACGGGTATGAGCATACGCATTAAAAAGTATGTGAGATCTTTTTGAGGTATCAGCTGCGGAAAGGAGCAATGAAAGTGGGTCATTTCACTGCTATAAAAGAGACGGGTGAAAGAATAGAAACGTCACAAACCCGAAAAATAGAGGGCAGTGAACGGGAGAAAAGTAAGCATCAAAGTCGTTTCAAACGATTGCTGTTCATCCTGACGCTCGGTCTCATCCTGTCGATTACATTTTCTGTTATGCTCGGCCCTGTGCCAATCAGCATGTTAACGGTTTGGAAGATTGTCGCGTCACAACTTCCTTTTGTTGGCGATACGGTTCCGGTAAATTGGTCGCTTGCACAGCAAAATATCATCTGGGAGTTGCGTTTTCCACGGGCGTTGCTCGGGGGGATTGTAGGGGCCGGTTTGGCGGTGGCTGGGGTAGGGATACAGGCGCTTGTTAGAAACTCCTTGGCTGATCCTTATATTCTCGGTGTGTCGTCCGGGGCTTCTGTAGGTGCAACGCTAGTCATATTATTCGGAGCGTTGCAGTTTTTTGGTCAGTATGCCTTGTCGCTTGCTGCTTTTCTTGGGGCATTCCTATCCGTTGTGTTCGTGTACACATTTGCGCGGGTAGGTGGACAGATTTCTACCATTCGGTTGCTACTGGCGGGGATCGCAATATCCATGATTTTAGGGGCAGTCACCAATGTTATTGTGCTTTCCGCACCTGAAGAAGAAGGGATTCGGGGCGCATTATATTGGATGATGGGAAGTTTGGCGGGCGCGAATTGGACAATTTTGCCCATCCCGGCTATTGCCGTTGTGGTGGTTTTTGTCTTTCTGCTGTATCAATCTCGCACATTGAACTTGATTTTGATGGGCGAAGATACGGCTGCAACATTAGGCATCAATGTTGGCGCATTTCGGAAAGTGTTAATTGTCGTTATCTCTCTTTTAACTGGCGTGCTCGTTGCAGTAAGTGGTGCAATCGGTTTTGTAGGATTGATGGTACCCCATATGATTCGATTGCTCGTAGGTTCGGAACATCGAAAAGTGCTCCCTATCAGTGCGTTATTTGGTGCTGTGTTTATGATTTGGGCAGATATTGTGGCAAGACTTGTTGTCGCGCCAGAAGAATTACCCATTGGTGTCGTGACAGCTCTTTGTGGCGGACCCTTTTTCATATGGCTATTACGAAGAAGTTCTTATACATTTGGAGGTCGTTCATGATGGGGGTAATGGTTGAAGGCGTGTCAGCCAGCATAAGGGACAAGGAAATTATCTCTGCTATTCACATGCAGGTGAAACCTGGACAGTTTGTTGGACTGATTGGTCCGAATGGTAGCGGAAAATCCACGTTGTTAAAAAGCATTTACCGAATCCATAAGCCAGATTGTGGTATCATCACATTGGATCATGACAATGTATATGAACTGTCGGCCAAAAAAACGGCACAGAAAATGGCGGTAGTTAGTCAGGAATCGCAACATACCTTTGAGTTTTTTGTCAAAGAAATTGTGTTGATGGGACGAGCACCGCATAAAAAGATGATGGACACAGAAACGACAGAGGACATGCGCATTGCGGAAGAAGCACTTGAGAAAGTAGGGCTCGAATGCTACGGAGACCGGCTTATCTCTACATTGTCCGGCGGCGAAAAACAACGGGTGATGGTAGCGAGGGCACTTGCGCAGCAAGCGAAATACCTTATACTCGATGAGCCAACGAACCATCTGGACATTCATCATCAGTTGCAGTTGATGGATTTGGTCAAGACATTAGACATCACGGTCATTGCGGCACTTCATGATTTAAATATCGCTTCGGTCTATTGTGATTACATCTATGTGCTAGATCACGGTAGATTGGCTGTTTCAGGGAGGCCTGAAGAAGTACTAACAGAGACAATACTAAAAGAAATATTTCGGGTGAAGACGAATATCATCCAACATCCAATCACAGGGAAAACACATATTACTTTTCTTTCGGATGTTGTCGGAAGAGATGAAAAGGAGTTTACATAATGCTTAAAAAATATTGGCCATTGCTAAGTGCAATCATGATAATGGCAATCCTGGTTGCTTGTGGTCAGTCGGACAATGAGAAAGACGACAAGACTGTGGAAGGGGAAAAACAAGAAGGGGAAACAGCTGAAGCGTATGAACCGGTTACGCTAGAAAACTTCGGTCGCACCGTCACGTTTACAGAACCACCTAAACGAACAGTTGGATTAATGCAAGATAATGCGGAGTTACTGTTGGCACTTGGACTGGATGAATATGTTGTAGGTTACTCTTTTCCGCGCGATAAAGCAGCGATAGGCCTTGAGGACAAACTAAAGAAAGTTCCACTTTTGACAGAAGGGTATCCTTCTAAAGAATTGTTGCTAGGTCTTGAACCGGACTTTGTCATGGGGTCTTATGATTTTTTTGTTGACGGTGTCGTAGGAACGACTGCTGAACTTGAAAAATTCGGCGTGAAATCATATATTCCTGAAGCAAGTGGAGAACCGTCAACAATGGAAAATATGGTGTATAAAGAAATCCATGAAGTGTCCCGCATTTTTGGCGTTGAAAGTCGGGGAGATGAATTAATCCAGTCCATTCAAGACAAAGTAAAGGATATACAAGAAAAAATAAGTGGCGAAGAACCGCTGGACATTTTTTATATGGCTGGGGGAGATAGTGGGGCTGCTCTTACGACTGGAGGCGACATGATCCGATCTCATGTTGTTGGCTTGGCAGGCGGTAAAAATATCTTTGGTGAGGTAACGGGATGGATGGCTGAAGTCAGTTGGGAAGAAGTAATTGAGCGCAATCCTGATGTTATCGTACTTGCTTACTGTTGCGGAACGACCCCAGAGCAATTGATGGATACTATCTCCAATATCCCATCGCTTCAGGACGTTGACGCAATCAAAAATAAACGCTTTGTTACAATTGAGCATGCTGATGTGGATCAGTCGGTTCGAATTCCAAATGGGCTGGAGACGTTGGCAAAAGGTTTTTATCCCGAGCTTTTTAAATAAAAAGTAATGGGGAAGTCGGCAAGACTACTTGGTTTTCTAAGTAGGGCCCTTCACTTCCCCGTAAAAGTATCAATTCAAAACCCTTTTCTTCAATGGAGAAGGGTTTTTTGATGAAAAAAAGATAATTTCAACACACCCCTTTACAGCTCTTCTGCATATAGTGTACTATGTAACTAGAACACTGGTGAGGGAAGGGGATGTACTTATGCAACAGTGGAATGGGTTGTTACGAAGAGAATGGGTGTCGATGAAGTGGCTATTGCTTGTCAGTGTACTCTTTGCAGTCACCACAATGGCTGTTATGCCTGCGGTGGTGATCCGCGCATTTGATATGAATGTACTGGTTTTTGAAGTTGCACTTGTCATTTGTTTTCTGTGGGCGTGCGCAAGTATGTTAGCACCTGCGGTGACTTTATTGACCATTTTGGAAAGGGAAATGAAGCGCCCGGATATGTGGCTTCACTCAAATGCTTCTATCTTTAAGTTGATTGGCTCGAAGGTGTTTTTTGCATTGCTGATTGGAGCAGGAGGGTTACTGATTCCGACGTTTGTCCTTGCGCTATATTATGCATTTGGGGGCTCGTCTATACTGGCGTTCAATGCCCTCTTGTTTCATGGGAGTTTGTTCATCGGTGCAATATTTGTGGCGTCGATTGCAATTACGTGTATGGGTTTCTTTTTCTGGGTGCTGTATCGATTGATGGAGCCATATATCAAAGGTTTTTCCATTCCTGTTACAATCTTTTTGTTCTTCCTTGTGGCGGGCATAACAGAGCGAATCATGGCTTCAGATGTCTACAACAAATTGGTTAAGGTTGGACCTGTTGATTTGTACCAATTAAAAAATCCGAAGCTTGAGATTGGGAATGGGTATTTTGAGGTGATAGGTACGAATTTTTACACGGGAGAAATTGTGTTTAATGTACTTTTTACAATGGCAATCTTCATTGGAGGAGCCGTCTTGTTTGAAAAGAAAGTGAGGTTATAAGCGATGGGCATAGATTTTCTTCCAGACAAACCAATATATCAGCAGCTCATCGATCGAATTACGGGCGACATCATTCGAGGAACGTTGAAGCCAGGGGAGAAATTGTTGTCCGTTCGTGAATATGCAGTTGAAGCGGGAGTCAATGCGAATACGATGCAGCGCGTTTATAGGGAGTTGGAGCAGATGGGCATCACGGAAACGAAGAGGGGACAGGGGTCTTTCGTCACGGAAGATGAAGAGAAGATTACGGTGCTTCGGGATGAAATGAAGGAGCAGCTGGTGTCGTCCTTCCTTCAAAGTGTGGAGGCATTTGGTTTTACGACGTCTGAAATTGTGCAGCACTTACAGGAGAGGGGTGGGGTGAATGATTGAGCTGAAACAGATTTCGAAAAAGTATGGGAGGAAGAAAGCGTTAGAACAGATTACGCTAACGTTGCCACAGGGGAAAATCATTGGGCTTGTCGGGGAAAATGGAAGTGGAAAGACGACACTGTTGAAAGTGATGGCGGGCCTGTTGACACCGAATTCGGGGCGTGCGACGTTTAGCGGCAGCCTCATAACGCGTAAAGTGGCGACGCATATTGCGTATATGCCGGATGCCGATTTGTTTTATCCATATTTTACGGTGCAGCAACTATTTGATTTTTATGAATCACAGTTTACGGATTTCAATTCGACAAAGGCGAAGGAAATTGCGCAGTTTTTGAATGTATCACTTGATTCGAAAATAAAGACGTTGTCAAAAGGGAATCGGGGACGCGTGAAAATTGCGGTGACGCTTGGGCGTGAGGCGGCTTACTATTTGTTGGATGAACCGTTTTCAGGCCTTGACCCAATGGTGCGGGATGATATCGCAAAAGGGCTCATTCGATTTACAGATCCAGAGCGACAAACCGTTATACTGTCGACGCATGAATTAAAAGAAGTGGAGCCGTTGCTTGATGAAATCGTGGTATTAAAAGGGAATCGGATGATCGCACATGAGGCGGTGGATACAATTCGTGATACTTATGGAAAAGATGCGACCTCATGGATGGTGTCGTTATTTAGAAAAGAGCATTAATATGAGGGAATGTTTTTAGAGTAAACACAGAATAGGAGGTTCGGCGACAATGGACACACTACTAATTATATTTATTATAATCGTAGGATTCATTTTAGCTGGTTTAGGCTTCTTTGTAATGTATAAATTTTATAAGAAAATATGATGATAATTTAACCTTTGGATCAGTATTGCTTAGAAGGGGGCGGCAACGTGGACATGAAACCAGTAGTAGAATTAAAGAATTTATCGAAAACGATTGGTAAGAAAAAAATTATTGATAACTTGAATTTAGCGCTATATCCGGGGCAAATTACGGGGTTTCTTGGCCCAAATGGGGCGGGGAAAACGACGACGATTCGGATGATGGTGGGCTTGATGAAGCCGTCTGGCGGAGATGTTGTCATTGATGGTGTTTCACTTGCAGATGACTTTGAAGGAGGTCTTTCAAAGGTCGGGGTCATTGTTGAAAATCCGGAAATGTATAAGTTTATGTCGGGCTATAAAAACCTTGTGCATTTTGCGCGTATGCATGAGGGGGTGACAAAGGATCGTATTGATGAGGTTGTCAATCAGGTTGGCATGCAAAAACGGATTCATGAGAAAGTCTCAACATATTCACTTGGAATGCGGCAGCGTCTCGGGCTAGCGCAAGCACTTTTACATCGACCAAAGTTTTTGATTCTCGATGAACCGACGAACGGGCTGGATCCGGCTGGGATTCGTGAGTTTCGCACGTATTTGAGAAGCATTGCCGAGAAGGAAGGCGTCTCGGTCTTTGTCTCAAGTCATATGCTGTCGGAAATCGAATTGATGTGTGACCGGATTGCGGTGATTCAAAATGGAAAGTTAATCGATATGCGGGAAATGTCGGAGGCGCAGGCGTCGTTTTATTATGTAGAGGCTTCGCCGATGGATGCAGCGAAACGTTTACTAAGTGCGGAAGGATTTACGGTTGAAGCATACAAGGATGGATGGATCATCAATGCAGAAAAAGCGCAAATTCCAGTGCTTGTCGGACAGATGGCGGAGCAAAAGCTACAATTGTTTGCCATCCAACCATATCGTAAAACGTTGGAAGATCAATTTTTGGAAATGACGGGAGGTGGTCAGATTGCTGAAGCTCATGCAAAATGAATGGATGAAGTTATGGAGTAAAAAAGGGACTTGGGTGATGGCAGGCCTACTTGTCGTGATGGTTGCAGGCATGTCTGGCTTGTCGAAGTGGATTGGGACAATGAATGATAACGGCGAGCAAAATTGGAAAACGTACGTCCAAGAGGAGTTAACCTATACGCAAGAGCAACTTGGTGACTCGACACTGGTGAAGAGTGAGCGAGAGAGGCTCGAGGACAAGGAAAAGGTTTTTGAGTATCGGCTAGCGAATTCAGTCGCACCATTGGATAGTTTTAGCCGTGAAAATATGATTATGGATTCTTCTGGGATTGGATCTTTCGTTGTTTTACTAACAGTTATCGTCGCGGCGGGGATTGTAGCATCCGAATTTTCGCAAGGGACGATTAAAATGTTACTATCACGTCCAGTGAAAAGGTGGAAGATATTAACGGCAAAGTTTATAGCGGTGAATGTGTTTGGAATTATGTTGATGCTCGTTGGCTTTGTGGTGTCGATCATTTGTGCATATATCTTGTTCCCAGCGAGCAGCGGACAAGAGCTTGTCTGGAATGGTAAAGAGGTTGTGGCGGCATCTGTTTGGGGGAAAGGCTTGTATATGTTGTTACTATCTTTCGTCAATGTATTCGTTACAGCAACATTTGCCTTTATGATTGGTAGCGTCTTCCGTTCGAGTTCATTAGCGATTGGGCTTTCGCTCTTCATTTACTTCATGGGCTCGACGGTCGTGATGGTTTTGGCGAAGTATGAAATCGTGAAATATATCATCTTCACACATATGGATTTGACGATTTATGAATCAGATTTCCGGATTGTAGAAGGCGTTACCATGTCGTTTTCGCTTGCTGTTTTAGCAGTCTATCTGTTGATATTCCTTGTGATTAGCTATATGACATTTATAAAACGTGATATTACAGCATAAGCAATATGGAAAAGTGCAGGGCGCTGTACAGACGTGACCCGAAGGAGTATAGACACAAAAAAGCCCTCCAGCATTTTGGAGGGCTTTTCGATGTTATTATTTATGATTGCTGAATGTACGTACAAGACCAGCGATGTTACCAACAAGAACGAATGCGAACAATGTGAACATGATATATAGGAACCACATGAGACGATCACTCCTTTTATATAAAATCCTCTTCCCATTATACCACCGCGGGGAGGGGCAAGCAATGGTGGTGGGAAAGAGTAGTGGGAATTGTGGCAGAATGATAGCGGAAGTTGTAGAAAGTTAAAAAGAGCCGCAAACCAAGGCGGTTTACGGCTCATTCATAGGTTACTCGATTATTTTGTTTGCTCATTTTTTAGTAAATCGCGGATTTCTTTTAGTAGTTCTTCTTTTGGATCCACTTCAGGTGGAGCTTCTACTTCCTCCACAGGCTTTTCTTTAGGCTTGAGTTTCATGAGCAAACGGAGGGCTATGAAAATGGCGAAAGCGATGATGGTGAAATCGACAATGTTTTGAATGAAGACACCATATGTAATTTCTGCTTTCATTACTGTAATTTTCAGTCCAGTAAAATCAATTCCACCTAACAGAATTCCGACCAGTGGCATAATAATATTATCAACAAGTGAGGAAACAATTTTCCCGAATGCTGCACCAATGACAACTGCTACGGCAAGGTCCATGACGTTCCCTTTTAACGCAAATTCTTTGAAATCCTTTAACATAAATGCCCACCCCTGTCCTATATATAGTTATTATACGGTTTCCCTATCTGAAAACAATACCCTTCATACTAAAATAGTAAACGTTATAAATAAGGGACTCGTTTCAGGATGAAGTCAGACGGTTTTTAGCAGTCCTCTTCGACATCCTGCGGAAACCAACGATAGACCGTTAAATCAACTTTACCAGTTGGACTAAATTGAACACCCTCCATTTCAAGTAGCTCACGTTGGTCACCGCCCGTAAAAGAGATCTCACCTTTGGCGTTAATGATGCGATGCCACGGCAACTGGTGTTTTTCGCTCATAGAATGAAGAATCCGTACGACTTGCCGCGCACCACGAGGGCTTCCTGCGGCAGCGGCGACTTGTCCATATGTCATAACGTGGCCAATGGGAATGCCTTGTATGATTTGTATGACTCGTTCCGTGAATGGATTCAATAGAGGAACCTCCTTGCGTTTCGTTCATTTATAAGAAAAGACCGCGTCACGTCAAAGTTTGGCGCTGAGCGGTCTTATTTTTTTCTCATGTTTATGTTGAAAATATCCATATACGGCAGTTGCAAATGTTAGCCACAGAGCGCTTGCCATAATACCACCAACAATGTCACTAGGATAGTGAACGCCAAGGTAGATACGACTGATGCCGATGATTAAAATCATAAAGGTCGCAGATAACAAGAGTAAAATACGACTAGCAACTGTTTTCACATTACGCCAAGCAATATAAGCGATAATCGCATAAAGACTAAAGGCCATCATTGTATGTCCACTTGGAAAACTGAAGCCATTTGCGTCCAGAATGCGGTGAATTTCAGGTCTTTCTCGCTTGAAATATAGTTTAAGCAACCCATTTAACAAAGGGGTTCCAATAATGACGACAAGGAACAAAAATGCTTGGTGTCGGTAATGCATTTTAAAGTAAAGAATTGCGGCTACAATCACAGAAATCAGTGCAACGACAAAACCGGAGCCAATCCATGTAAAGACGGTCATAACCGCTGTTAACCAAGGTGTTTCCCAGCCTTGGACAATTTGGATGATGGATGTATCGAAGTGAGCGATGGACTTGTTGCCGACGGCAGTGGCGATATAGCCGAATGCAATTCCGAAACCGATACATAGAAGAAAAGCCAATAGAAAGCGGAGTGAGAGCTCACGCATAATAAAACAACACCTTTCACTTGCGACTGATCTTTGTTTAGCAGGAGGCTTGGGTCTCAGTGTACTTGATTGTATATCATTTCCGGGGAAATAAACAATCGTTATGAATGAAAAGTGTTTCATCACTATTTGGAAAAGTGATACACTAGAAAGAACTATTATTTACTAAAAAGGATCGATTATGACATTATTTTTTTTACTACTAGGCGGGTACATGCTAGGCAATGTATTGACGGCCTCTGTGATTGGTACATTTATTTATAAGAAAAATATTCGGATGGAAGGCAGTGGCAATCCAGGTGCGCGTAATGCGGGACGTGTTTTGGGGAAGAAGGCATTTGTCGCGACTTTCATCGGCGATGCGTTAAAAGGAGCGTTAGCGGTGATGGTTACAAAATGGCTTGGGTTTGGAGCCGTCATCGAACTTTTTGTCCTGTTTGCCGTCATGTTAGGACATGTCTATCCATTTATTTTACGATTTCGTGGTGGGATGGGTGTCTCGACGTTCATTGGCGGAATGCTAGCATTTAACCCTTTGCTTTTTGCGATGTTTGTGGGAGTGTTCCTTCTTTTCTACCCAATGTTCAGGAGCTTTACACTTGCAGGGCTAAGTGCCGTTGTCTTGATGCCAGCGCTACTGTTGGTGTTTTCCTATGAGGTTCCTGCGATGCTCACTGCTGGTTTATTGTCGGCACTGCTGTTATTTGCCCATCGTGAGGATCTAAAAGAGAAACTGATGCCGAAAAGGGGTTGAGAAAATGGGCTTCGTGTACAAAATTGCCGAAACACCATCTGAGTTTGAACAAATTCACACATTAAATTATCGAACATTTGTGGAGGAAATTCCACAGCACGAACGAAATGCTTCTCATCAATTAATCGATAAATTTCATGATGAAAATACATATATTATTTGTCTAAAGGACGAGCGTCTTATTGGTATGATTGCGGTTCGAAGTAAACGTCCTTTTTCACTAGATGCCAAAATAGGCCTCGTGGAGCATCATTTGCCTGTTGAGATTACCAATCCTGTAGAAATTAGGCTACTGGCGATTGAACGTGCTTATCGCAATGGGCGTGCTTTTCTCGGTTTGGCGCAAGCGTTGGTCCGTTATTGTTTGAAAGTAGGTTATGATGCAGCGTTAATATCTGGGACGGTACGTGAGCAGAAATTGTACGGTCAGCTTGGTTTTTTGCCATTTGCTCGTTTGACAGGGACTGCCGAAGCAGCATTTCAGCCGATGTATTTGACGAAGACTACATTCGATGCTGGACCGGCTGGCAGAATTTCTAGGCGGCATGTGAATTTTTTACCGGGCCCTGCAACGATTGCTGAAGATGTGAAAAAAGCGATGTTGGCAGAGCCTTTATCCCATCGTTCGTCTGAATTTGATGGTGTATTGGCGCGTGTAAAATCGAGCTTGTTGTCATTAACGGGTGCGCGACACGTCCAATTGTTGCAAGGGACAGGAACGCTCGCGAATGATGTAGTAGCCGGGCAATTGCATAGGCGTGGCGGCAAAGGGCTAATCCTTGTGAATGGCGAATTCGGTGTGCGGTTGATGGATCATGCTAGGCGTTTAGGTTTGTCCTATGACACGCTGGAAATCGCATGGGGCGAAACTTTTTCTGAGCAGGACATCCGTCATTTATTAACGACTAATGATTATTGCTGGCTATGGATTGTGCAATGCGAGACGTCGACGGGCGTGCTAAATGATCTTGAGATAGTGACACAGCTCTGTTCAGAATATGGGCTAACGTTGGCAGTTGACTGCATAAGTGCGATTGGGACGGTGCCCGTCGATTTGACTGCTGTCGATTTTGCTTCGGGAGTGAGTGGCAAAGGTTTATTAAGTTATACGGGTTTGTCGTTCGTCTTTCATAAGGAGGACGTTCCGAAGAGTGATGATTTGCCACGGTATATCGATTTAGGGGCGTATGTAGAGGAGCAAGGGGTTCCTTATACACAGTCGTCTAACTTGGTTGCTGCACTTGACGTAGCATTGAGGCGATATGCATCTGCTGAAGATGTATTTATACAGATTGGCAAACGTGCGGAGAAAGTATGGACGGCAGTAGAAGATGCTGGCCTGACAATCGTTGCAGATCTGGCTTCTTCGTCACCAGCGATTATGACCATTGGGATGCCAGCAGGTATGTCTGCGATGCAACTCGGGGATAATTTGTTTTTGAATGGTTTTAATCTGCATTATGAAAGTGCTTATTTACGCGAACGTAATTGGTTACAAATTGCTTGTATGAATGAAGTAAAAGAGAAGGAAGTGGAGCGTATGCTAGACTTGCTCAGGATCCTCACTGCACGTACCCTGATAAAAAAGTAGATAAGGAGAGGATTTGTATGAAAGAGTTACAAGCCATCGAGGAATGGCATGATGTATTAGAGCAATCAAAAGAGGCACCGTTATTTGTGTTAAAGCATAGTATGACGTGTCCGGTGAGTATTGCTGCGTTTAGCGTGTTCGAGGCGTATACGACAACGATTCCCAAATATTTTTTGACTGTGCAAGACAGTCGTCCAGTTTCTAATGAAATTGAAAGGGACTTAGGCATTCGACATGAGTCACCACAGCTATTCTTATTGAAGGATGGTAAAGGAATTTGGCAAGCTACACATTATGCGATTAGTAAAGCTGAAATTGGAAAGGCTGTAGAGGAATATATCGAGCGAGCTTGATAAGATTGACGGTGTATGAATAGGTTAATATAGGCGTCATCTAACAATCGGGATGGGGGAGAACGATTTGCGTTTAGCGGGTAAAGTAGCGGTGATTACAGGTGCAGCAAATGGCATTGGGGCTGTAGCAGCGACTCTTTTTGGCCAACAGGGGGCGCAGTTGGCAATCGTTGACTATAATGAGCAAGCTGGGGAAGCGAAGGCAGAAAAATTGCGAGCGGATGGGGTTAACGCGGTATTTTTTCAAGTAGATGTTGCGAGCCAAGCTAGCGTAAAAGCAATGGCAGCAAATGTACTAGAGACGTTTGGGCGAGTAGATGTGCTCATTAATAATGCAGGAATTACGAAAGATGCGATGACGTTGAAGCTAGAAGCGGCCGATTTCCAGCGGGTGATTGATGTGAATTTGACGGGTGTCTTCTATTGTACACAAGCATTTTTACCGACGATGCTTGCGCAGGGAAAAGGGAAAGTCATTAGCACATCCTCAATTGCAGGCACGGGCGGCAATATTGGACAGACGAATTATGCAGCGTCGAAAGCGGGTATTATCGGAATGACGCAGACATGGGCGAAAGAATTTGGTCCGAAAGGCATTAATGTCAATGCTGTGGCGCCTGGATTTATCGAAACCGAAATGATTGAGACGATTCCGGCAAAGATATTGGAGCGTATTCGACAGATGACCTATGCTCCGAGATTGGGAAAACCTGAAGATGTGGCAAATGCTTATTTATTTCTGGCATCCGACGAGTCTGACTTCGTGAATGGCACTGTTTTAGAAGTCGATGGCGGCATGTTGAAGTAAGCATGTGGAGCAAGGGGATAAGATTGTGGGTAAGCGGTGATTTTGAATGTTATGCACATGTGGAAAAGTGCTAGTCGCATCTATCCACAAAAAAGGGCTGAACCTGTGAAAATGGGTTCAGCTTTTTTGTCGTGTATACACATCCGAATGGACTAAAAATAGAAGATTACTCTATGGGGAGTTATTTTCGATATTAAAATAATATTGACAATTTAGAATAGTTACCCTAACATTGTCATATAAACGAACCACTGGTTCTATATTAGAACCACCCAACAAGAGGAGGTCTTTTTATGCGAGTAGCAACAGATATTGGTGGAACATTCACCGATCTAGTATATGTAGATGATCAAGGGACATTCGGATATGCAAAATCACATACAACACCCCCTAATTTTGAGGATGGTGTCATTAATGTAATTAGAAAAAGTAGCATTGATTTTGATGAAATCGATATGTTCATTCATGGATCAACGGTTGTTATTAATGCGTTAACAGAAAGAAAAGGTGTAAAAGTAGGCTTACTGACAACAAAAGGAACGAGAGATGTTTTAGAAATTGCGAGGGGAAATAGACCGGATTTATATAACTTTAAATACCAAAAGCCAGAACCTTTTGTAGAGAGACATTTGAGAATAGAGGTAGAAGAGCGGTTAGATTACAAAGGAAATGTGGTCACATCATTAAATGAAGCTGACATTGCAAAGGCCATTGAGTATTTTAAGGAAGAAAAAGTTGAAGCGATTGCGATCTGCTTTTTACACTCGTATCTTAATCCAACACATGAAGCAAGAGCTGCCGAGATTGTAAAGGGATTGTGGCCTGAAGTTTCTGTAAGCGCTTCCTATGAGATTACGAAGGAGTGGAGGGAGTATGAGAGAACGAATACAACAGTACTGAATTCATATGTTAAACCGACTGCGAATGCGTATATTAATAATCTTTCAAACAAATTAAGTGATTTCAATATCAAAGAAAACCGTTATATTATGCAATCAAACGGTGGTGTAACGACGTTTGACAATGCGAAGAATATTCCAATCAATATGGTCGAATCTGGACCGGTAGCGGGAATATTTGGGGCTGCAATTTTAGGAGATATGATAGGTGAAGAGAATATTATTGCTTTCGATATTGGAGGTACAACGGCAAAATGTTCGTTAATTAGTAAAGGCGAAGTCAAAGTAACGACAGATTATTATATCGAGAAGTCTGAGAAAAAGGCAGGCTATCCGATTAAAGTACCTGTTGTCGATATTGTAGAAATTGGAAATGGCGGCGGTTCAATCGCTTGGATTGATGAGCTAGGTTCACTTAAGGTTGGTCCGCAATCAGCAGGATCATCCCCAGGCCCTGTTGCTTATGGGCAAGGGGGAAAATTACCGACTACGACGGATGCCAATTTGTTTGTGGGTAGGCTATCGAGCAAAAACTTTGACTATGAAGTCAATCTGGATGAGGTCCGTTATGCGATAGAAGAGAATGTCGCAGGTCATTTTAATGTGACTCCTGAAGAAGGTGCGTTGGGGATTATCGATATCGCAAATTCAAATATGCTTAATGCGTTAAAGCTGATTTCGGTAAGAAAAGGCTATGATCCACAAGATTTTACACTAGTTGCCTTTGGCGGTGGGGGCCCTATGCACGCGGCTGAACTTGCAAGGGATCTCGGTGTGAGAAAAGTCATTATTCCTGCATCCCCTTCTGTCTTTTCTGCATGGGGAATGTTGATGACGGATTTGCGACATGATTATATTCAAACATATATCAAACTATTAAATACCTTGGACTTAGTAGAAATGAATGCGAAATGGGCGGATTTAGAACAGCATGCCTATGAGCAATTTAAAAAAGAACAAGTCGATGAAGACAGGGTATTATTCTCCCGATTTGCCGATTTGCGCTATGTCGGGCAAGAACATACTGTGAAAGTACCCGTTCCGACCAGCTTGTGGGATGAAGAAAGTATTGCTGATATTTTGACACAATTCCATACTATGCATGAACAGATTTATTCCTTTAATTTGCCGAAAAGTGCTGTTGAAATTGTAAATGTCCATCTGATTAGTTTTGGAAAAGTTGAAAAGCCCATCATCTCGAAGTTGGAAGCAAGTGATGCTAGTGTATCTGACGCGAAAATTGAAGAGAGAGATGTATTTTTCCATAACATCGGCTGGCATCAAACGCCAATTTACGACAGAGCTAAACTAACAAGCGGGCTCGAAATAACTGGCCCTGCCATCGTAGAGGAACAATCAGCATCTACTGTCATTATGGAAAATCAAAAATTATTGGTAGATGTGTACGGCAATCTAATTATCGAGACGGGAGTGAAATCATGATGACAAACGTCAATCCATTTACGTTAGAAGTAATTAAAGACTCGTTGATGTCTATCGGTGAGGAAATGTTTATTGCATTGGCAAGAACCTCAATGAGTCCGATGTTTTACGAAGTATTGGATTATGCATGTGGTTTAACGGATGCGAAAGGGAATTTAATTAGTCAAGGGAATGGGGTGACGAGCTTTATAGGGATGTTAAGCCCGATGGTGCAGCATGTGCTTGAGAAGTACGATGATGGAAATGAGTTGAATGAAGGTGACATTATTATTATCAATGATCCTTATGTTGGCGGTGGCTCGCACTTATCTGATGTTGGGCTTGTCATGCCCATCTACTATGAAGGGCAACTTGTCGCATTTTCAACGAATAAGGGACATTGGACGGAAATTGGAGGCAAAGATCCAGGTTCTTTTACAAATAATTCGACTGAAATTTATCAAGAAGGCTTGCAACTACCAGGTGTTAAATTATTTGAAGCTGGAAAAATAAATGATGGTATTGTCGACATCATCGCTACGAATGTTCGATTGCCACAATTGTCATTAGGGGATATGTGGGCACAAGTTGCAGCTTTACGGACAGGTGAAAAAAGAGTCAAGGAACTATGTCTCAAATATAAGAAAAGCAGTATAACAAGTACGATGGAAAACCTTGTTCAGCAAGCGGAAGAATATTCGTTTAAAGAGTTAGCGCAGTTACCAAAGGGAACTTATGAAGCACAAGATTATATAGAAGGGGATCCAGCAAAAGGCGGGCCTTATCCGATTAAAGTGAAAGTAACAATTACAGAAAACGAATTTATTTGTGATTTTAGAGGCTCTCATGAACAAGTCATGAATCCCGTAAACTGCTCTTATTACGGATTGCTTGCAAGTGTTCGGGTGATGTATTTAGCGATTTTGAGACCCAAATTTACGATAAACGAAGGACTGTTCAAACCGTTAAAAATTATTGTTGATGATAATTCAATCGTCTCTGCAACAAGGCCAGCACCCGTATCGATGAACTTTGAGGCGCGACTCGGAGGGGCTGAACTGATATGGAAGGCATTGGCGCCATTGTTGCGAGATCGGCTAACTGCCGGGCACCTTTTGTCTGTCTGTTCATTCCTGCTATCTGGTAATCATCAAGAGACAAATGAGCCATTTCTCATTGTTGAACCGACACTAGGTGGATGGGGAGCAGGAGAGGGCCAAGATGGACAGCGAGGCCAGTTTTGTATGGGGAATGGAGAAACGTACAATATGCCAATTGAAATTGCTGAGGCAAGGTACGGGGTACGAGTAGATAATTATGGACTTAGATGTGATGGTGAAGGAGCTGGGGAATACATCGGTGGATCAGGTGTTATCCGTTCTTACCAAACTTTGAGTGAAGGTCAAGAACTTACAGTTAGTTTCGGACGCCATCAATTTAAACCATGGGGAATGAATAAAGGGGAAGATGGTTCATCTAGCTATATTGAAGTGCAGAAGGAGAATGGAGAAGTTATAGGACCTTTTGGTGTGTCGTCACGACTGAAATTGGATAAAGGCGACATCGTTCATCTCGTCACTGCTACAGGCGGTGGTTATGGTGAAGCGGTTAACAGGGATGCGGAAGCTGTGTTAAGAGACGTGAAGAATGGCTATTTCACGGTGAAACAAGCCGATGAGAAGTTTGGTGTGATTATTAACGAGCAAAAAGATACAATCATCGGCTTGACTGAGTCTAGGATTAAAAATTAAATGAGCACCTTTTGTGACGGTTATTAATCGGTGATGGGAGATTGGGTGTATGACGTTAAAAACATTAGAAAATGCATTGGATGTACTATCTTACTTCACTTTGGAAACGCCGGAATGGGGATTGAGAGAGTTAGCCCGCACGATGGATATGAATCACACTGTATTGCATCGCATACTAAAAACCTATGAGAAAAAGGGATACCTTATCCAAAATGAGGTGTCAAAGAACTATGAATTGGGTTTGAAGTTTTTGGAGTTTTCAAGTGTTATTAAACAGAAAATGAAACTATCTGAGTTTGTTGTCCCAGTCATGAAAGAATTAGCGGAATCTGTTAATGAAACGGTCTTTCTAACGCTAAAAGATGGGCGTGAGGGAGTGACCGTTGAAATTGCAGAATGTAAGCAACAAATTCAATTTAACGTTGCTGTCGGGACACGTACCCCGCTTTATGTGGGGGCATCTTGCAAAGTGATTATGGCTTTTATCCCTGAGAAAGAGCAGTTAGAAATATTGGAAACAGGTATGAAAGTATTTACTGAAAAAACAATGACAGACAAAGAATTGATTAGACAAGATTTGAAGGATATTTCAGAGAAAGGTTGGAGCTTTACCAAAGGCGAGTTTTCGGAATCTGTTTTTGGGATTGGGGTACCGCTGTTCAACGATGCTGGAACGATTATTGGATCACTAACGATAGCGGGCCCATCGTATAGAATGCCTGAAGAAAAATTAGAAGAAGCATTGCAGATTATACAAACAAAGACAGCTACTATTCAACGCTATTTTAATAAGTTTGGGAGTATCTATTACTAATGAAAATATGACTAAAGGAGATTTCTATATGGTGAATAAAAAACATATTGAAAAGAGTCATCCGACGATATTAAACCCAGCTATTATGATTGTCGTCATTCTAATGTCTGTTATTGGTGCAATCATTGGTGTTCAACTGATTACTTCACTTGGAATTTCGGCGAATACGTCCATTGTTGGTGCTGTATTTGCAATGATTCTTGCAAGAATACCTTTGAAAATGTTGTTTAAATTTAAATCGATTCATAGTCAAAATCTTGTTCAGACTTCTATTTCAGCAGCAACTTTTGGAGCTGCTAGTAGTCTGATGCTACCTATTGGCATACCATATGTGCTTGGTATGCACCATTTGATTATGCCATTGTTTATTGGTGTCACGGTTGCAATGTTTATTGATGCTATTTTACTTTACAAAATGTTTGATACAAAAGTGTTTCCGGCAAAAGAGGCTTGGCCACCAGGAATTGCAACCGCGGAAGCGATTAAAGCGGGAGATGAAGGGGGAAGCCGAGCGAAGTTTTTGCTTGTAGGAATCGGAATTGGGGTAGTTGGATCGTTCTTGAAAATTCCGATGTCGGCTTTTGGTGTCGCCTTTATCGGGAACATTTGGGCACTGACAATGTTTGGGGTAGGACTGCTGTTAAGGGGTTATTCCACGCCAATATTTGGTGTAGATATCAATGAACTTTACATTCCACACGGTTTTATGATAGGTGCAGGAATCGTAGCTTTAGTTCAAGTTGTTATTCTAATCTTTAATAAAAAGAAAGGCGAAGCTGCGATTGAAGAAGGGTTTTCCAGGGGCAATAAAGAACTGGGACAAGCGTTCGGGTATGGTTTTATCGCATATGTAGCGATATCGATATTGTTAGCGGTGTTGGGCGGACTATACACGGATATGTCGCCGGGTATGCTTATTGGCTTCATCTTTTTTGCGACTCTAGCTGCATTTGCGCATGAACTGATTGTGGGTATTGCAGCGATGCATGCCGGCTGGTTTCCAGCATTCGCTGTTGCGCTTATTACACTGATTATTGGGATTTTAATCGGATTTCCTGTCGAAGCATTGGCGTTATTAGTTGGATTTAGTGCATGTACAGGGGTTGCTTTTGCTGATATGGGGTACGACTTGAAAACAGGTTATATCATTAGGGGAAATGGGACAGATATGGAATTTGAGAAAAAAGGGCGTCGCCATCAATTATATGCCGGCCTTGTAGGTTTTTTTGTCGCGGCGATAGTGGTATTACTGTCATTTGATGCTTATTTTTCTCAAGGATTAATTCCACCAGTTAACCACGTTTACGCGGCTACAATTGAGTCGGGTATTTCAGGCGATATTGCAAAACAGTTACTGATTTGGGCAATTCCGGGTGCGCTTATACAATTTATTGGCGGTTCAAAACGGCAGATGGGGATTTTGTTTGCAACGGGCTTATTGTTGCTGAATCCTATTGCTGGATGGGCTGTGTTAGCGGGGATTGTTATTCGATTTATCATTATGAAAAGTAGTGCGGCAAAACATGAGCAAAATATGACGATTATGGCTGCCGGTATTATCGCAGGAGATGCGATTTACAACTTTTTTAATTCGATTCTGAAAGTGGGCAAATAATTGTACCTTTCAGGGGGGAGCTTATAAAAATATAATTATCCTACTTAAACACCTCTATTTAAAATCGCCAATAGAGGTGTCTTTCCATTTGTTGAAAATGCTGTTTATCCTGACGAAACACAGAGAAATTTCACGGATTGTTCCGTTGTATTGAGCCAATAATGTGGTCGGCTACAGTCGATGATGATCGTGTCATGTTCTTGTAAAAGGTACTCTTCATCGTTGATTTGGACAGTGAGTGTGCCTTCTAACACGTACAGGAATTCTTTTCCGTGGTGCGTGAAGGGACGACCTTTGTTTTCGCCTGGATGAAGGATGACGAGAATGGGGCTGAAGCCTAAGTCGCCTTGATTGCCGGACAAATCTTTGTAGATGAATTGGTTGATTGTCAAATCGTTGTCACTGTCGATTCCGCGAATGACGGTTGGTTGTGTTTGTTCTGTGTTGGTGGAAAAAAAGTAGCTAGGGTTTACTTGTAGCACTTCGGAAATTTTTTTCAGGGATTCAAGTGTTAAAGAGGATTTCATACGCTCTACTTGGGATAGGAAACTGATGGATAGGTCGGTTTTTTCCGCAATCTCTTTGAGTGTGAGTTTTTTTTCTTTGCGAAGCAGTTTAATTTTTTCGCCGATTGCTATGTCCATAAAGATACCTCAATTCTTTTACTAGTTCGTGTTGACAGAATATTGTTATTACCTTACTATAAAGTTGATTGGAATTGAAGTGGTGGTTCAATTATATTTTTATATCACTTCAAATTCAGGTGTTTGTATACCAATGATAACGTTAAAGGGGAGATTTGTTAATGATTATTAATCATATGTATTCAACTGTAGATGTCCATGTTGCGGGAGAGCCTTTACGGATTATTACGGATGGACTACCGGAAATTAAAGGGGAAACACAGCTAGAAAGACGAGCTTATTGCATGGAGCATTTAGATGACATTCGAAAAGTTTTGATGCTGGAACCACGTGGACACCATGGAATGTATGGTTGTATCATCACACCGCCGGCAAGCCCACATGCCGATTTCGGAGTATTGTTTATGCACAATGAAGGCTGGAGTACGATGTGTGGACATGGAATTGTTGGTGTGATTACGATGGGGATCGAAACAGGTCGCTTTAAAGTGACGGAAGAAAATCAGAAGTTTGTAATCGATAGCCCTGCTGGGGAAGTTATTGCGTATGCGAAATGCAACGGCTCAATTGTGGAATCGGTTTCATTTGAAAATGTTCCTTCATTTGTATTGAAAAAAGATGTACCTGTGAATATTGAAGGCTATGAATTTACAGTTGATGTTGCTTTTGGAGGCGCTTTCTATGCGGTTGCGCAAAGTAAGGATATTGGCTTAAAGGTCAATACAAAGGATTTACCAGCGCTGCAAAAGTGGGGGACAAAAATTAAGCATTATATTGAAGCGGAACTTAATGTCGTTCATCCACTTGAAAGCGGTTTACACGGGATTTATGGAGTCATTTTCTCAGATGAGCCTGTCCAAGAGAATGCTGATTTACGTAATGTGACGATTTTTGCGGATGAGCAAGTAGACCGTTCGCCATGTGGAACGGGTACTTGTGCAAGACTTGCAACGTTGTATGAGAATGGCACATTGGGTGAAAACGGCACATTTGTTCATGAGAGTATTACAGATGGGCAATTCATCGGCGAAATTTTGTCGGTATCTAATGTAAGTGAGCATAAGGCGGTCATTCCGAAAGTGACGGGGCAAGCTTATTTGACAGGGATTCATCAGTTTTTAGTGGACCCACGTGATACATTGCCAAGAGGATTTTTGTTGGAAGAAGTATAAATTGTTATCGGTATATAAGTTGAACATATGATTTTCACCTACTCTCTAGCAAAGATGCTTTATAAGAGGTCGCCGAAGCTGTAAGGCAGGCAATTATTCCTTGCCTGCCTTACGGTGGGAGGCATCCGCAAGCGTCTAGCGTTGTTAGTGGGATTCTTTAGTTCAGTAAAGCTTTTGTAAATAGGGGAATGATCGACGGGGGGATGTATAGATGGGATGGTGGAAAAAGCAAAATCTTTTCATCCAAGTGGCGATAGGTGCCGCGATTGGGATCATCATTGGCTTGATTTTGGGGCAGAACGCAAGTTATTTGAAGCCGATTGGTGACATTTTTATCAGATTGCTTCAAATGTTAATCGTTCCATTGACGTTCTTTGTTTTAATTGATGGCATCACGAACTTGCCTAGTATGAAGTCATTAAGATCGATAGGTGGCATTACAATTTTATATTATTCACTGACGACAATTTTTGCGGCGTCTATTGGGATTGGTGTAGCTCTACTGCTCAATCCTGGAAAAGGTGCACAGGGGTTGTTAACGGGAGATAAAGTAATTGAACCGGAAAAGTTCAGTTTTATAGATAATATAGTTGAGTGGGTCCCGAATAACATTATATTAGGGATGGCAGAAACGAATATGCTTCAAATCATCATTGCGGCTGTTATTATCGGGGTTGCTCTACTGAGTTTAGGGGAAAAAGTAAGTGGACTTACGAAGCTGATCAATGAAGGTGCGACATTGATGTTGAAAATCACTGACATTATTATGAAGGTTGCGCCTATCGGTATTCTTGCATTAATTGCAAACTTGGTAGGAACAACAGATATGAAGATTTTGTATGAAGCGCTGTACTATGTCTTAAGTTGTCTGATTGGCTTGGCGATTCTATTATTAATCGTCTATCCGACGCTCATAAAATTGTTTACCAAATACAAACCATTGGGCTTCTTTAGGGCAATTAGCCCTGCATTGCTCGTTGCAGCCGCTACATCATCTAGTAATGCTACGTTACCGGTATCAATGGACGTCTCCAAGAAGCTTGGAATTTCTGATAAAATTTATGGATTTACATTGCCGCTTGGGGCAACGATCAATATGGACGGTTTAGCCGTAACATTTGGTGTCACCGGCGTTTTTGCAGCAAATATCTATAATATACCGATTACACCGACGTTGATTTTACAATTTGTTTTTCTTGGCCTTGCTTTATCCATGGGAACTGCAGGAGCTAGAGGAGCAGACATCGTTATGATGGCTATTTTAATGTCTACATTAGGTTTGCCGCTGGAAATTGTGGCGGTCTATGCAGCGGTGTCACCATTGGTAGATACAGGTAATACGGTAAATAATATTGCTGGTGATCTGACGGGGACGGCGATTGTGCATTCGCGTTTCGATGGCGAGGTAGATGCATTTGAAGAAGAGTCAGAAGTGTTGTTAGAGAAAACACCTACAACTGCACAATGAGGGTAGATGGATCCGTTGTGCGTTTGCATGGAGAGCTTCAAAATTGGAGGAAAAAGATATGTTGATTTTAAGTGCAAGTGAGCAACAGAAATTAGTGGATATGCATGAGGTGATGGATCGAGTTGCTGTTGCTTTGGAGGAGTTTTCTGCTGAGCGAACAGATACACCGATACGGCTTGCGCTACCATTCGGTGAAAGGAACTCAGGATTAGTGATGCCATCTGTTGCTGAAGGTTTGCAAACGATGGGGCTGAAATATGTGACGGTCGTTCCTGATAATAAGGAGAATGGCAAGAAGACGATTCAAGGGGTTGTCATGCTTTCGGATATTAAAACGGGAGAACCGCTTGCTTTGTTGGAAGGTTCTTATTTAACACTTATGCGGACGGGGGCTTTATCGGGAGTAGCGACAAAGCATTTTGCGCGTCAGGATGCGAAAGTGTTGGGGATTATCGGAACAGGTGAGCAGGCGAGAGGGCTTTGTGAAGCGGTAGTGGCGGCTCGAGATATAGAAGAGGTCCATGTTTTTAATCGAAGTGCAGGTAAATCCGAAGAGTTTGCCACGTTTGTGAAGGAGAAGTTTGGTTTGAAAACAGTCGTATGCGAGGATCCGAATGAAGTGGTTCGCCATGCAGATGTTTTGGTAACGGCTACGAGTTCAACGACGCCTGTTTTCACAGAAGCGTTGAAACCAGGAACGCATGTGAATGCGGTGGGATCGTTCCGTCCAACGATGCAGGAGTTGCCTAGCCACGCGATTATCTCAGCGAGTAAAGTAGTCGTTGAAGCTGAGGACGCTGCCCTAGAAGAAACGGGCGACTTGCAGGTGCCAATCCGAGAAGGCGTATTCTCAGAGACAGGTATTCATGCAGAGCTTGGAAAAGTGGTTAGTGGCGAGCGTCCAGGCAGAGAAAACGATGAGGAAATTACGGTATTTGAATCAGTAGGTCTTGCGATTGCGGATATTGTTGTAGCGAAATATTTGTATGAGAAGGCTGTGACTACTAAAGCTGGGGTTCGGGTGGAATTGTAAAATTGAATAGCCTTGGAGTTATTGCTATAACTTGGGGATTTAAAAAGGAAGTCTGACAAAAAACACCTAGACACTTTCACTTATGGATAATAATCCTTGGAGGAAGTGTCTAGGTGTTTTTGAGTTCAGATCTAATAATTTGTTTCAATAAACAGTTGTTTTAATTATCTGAATTATGGTATAGTGATAAAAAATTAAACATATACTGTAATTCGGGAGGTAGAGATGGAGGATATATTCAATAAAATAAAGAGTCTTCGAAAAAATCAAGGGATGACACTGAAAGAACTGAGTGAAAAAACAGACCTGTCAGTGAGTTTTTTGTCGCAGATTGAAAGAGGAACAACTTCTTTGGCCATAACATCATTAAAGAAAATTGCAGATGCATTAGGAGAATCGATGGTTTATTTTTTCGAAAACGATAATGATTTAAATTATGCTGTATACGAAAAAAATCAAAAACCATTCCGAATTGGGAGCTCAGATACAACACTCGTTAGTCTTAGCAATCATTTTCCAGATCGGAAAATGGATACGTTCATCATAACGCTAGATCCGAATCATAAAGACCCTGAGCTTGTTCAACATCCTGGAGAGGAATTTTACTATGTAATTGATGGGGAGATTGTTATATATATTGGGGACAAAAAATATTTTTTAAAAAAGGGGGATGCGATTCATTTTCCATCTACATTGCTTCATAAGTGGGAGAATCCACTTGATAGAGAGACAGTATTAATAAGTTCCGTGAGTCCAGCAGTTTTTTAATGAAGGGGGTTGTATAGTTAGTTATCTGATTCTAATAACAAATATTTATATATTGAATAAATACAGCGTAGGTGTGTTTTAAAGGGGAATCGAAAATATAAGAATACTTGGCTAATGGTAAGGGGGGATCCCATTGCGCTGCAACGGATTCAAAGAGTTTTTTTACTTTCACTAATATGTAGTAATAGATATACCAAGTTACGGAATAATGAAAGCGCTTAATTGAATACATCGCATAATAAATTATCAAATTACTTATTAGAAGGAGGAAGAGTTATGTCACGATATAAATTAGGTGTTGATATTGGCGGGACTTTTACAGATTTGGTTGTATATGATCAAAAAGAGGGCGTTTTTCATACTCATAAAACACTAACGACACCACATAATTTGGCGGAAGGTGTTATGCAATGTATAGATAAATACGTGAAGGACTTTGACGAAATTGAATACTTTGTTCATGGAACGACTTCCGGATTAAATGCCTTTTTAGAAAGAAAGGGAGCAAGGGTTGCACTGCTAGTTACGGAAGGATTTCGTGATATATACGAGATAGGTAGAGCGAATCGGATAGAAATGTACAATATTCAATATAGTAAGCCTGCCCCATTGTTAGAAAGGGAACATACTTACGAAATAAAAGAAAGAATGTCTTTTCAAGGGGAAGTACAAACCCAACTTGATAGAGAGAATGTTAAAGAAATTGTCAACGAACTGAAAAATGGTGAGTATGATGCTGTAGCTGTTTGTTTTTTACATTCATACAAGAATCCTCAGCATGAACAGGATATTAGGGATGCGATTGAAAAAGAATTAGAGATTCCAGTCTCACTTTCAAGTGACATCGCCCGTGAATGGCGAGAGTATGAGCGGGTAAGTACGACGATTATCAATGCATATATCGCTCCTATCGTGAATAAATATCTGAATATTCTAGAATTAGAGATGATGGAGAAAGGTTTTGACAAAGATATTTATATCATGCAATCCAATGGTGGGGTTATGACGTCGAAAGTAGCAAAACAATTACCGTTGCAAACGTTAATGTCTGGTCCTGTTGGTGGGACAATCGGTGGCGTGAATTTAACCAAATTGACAGGTGAAAAAAATCTAATCTGTGTGGATATGGGGGGGACAAGCTTTGACGTCAGTATGACAATTGATGGGGAACCAGATGTGACGGCGGAAACCATCATGGAAGGATTCCCAATTCTTTCACCTATGGTTAATATTCATACAGTTGGAGCTGGCGGTGGATCAATCGCCTATCTTGAGGGAGGCGGATTAAGGGTTGGACCTAAAAGTGCAGGGTCATATCCGGGTCCTGCTTGTTATGGTAATGGAGGAACGAAGCCAACTGTTACAGATGCAAACCTTGTACTAGGCAGAATAGATGCAAATAATTTCCTAGGAGGTGACTTAGTGCTTGATGAAGAAGCAGCCTATCAAGCAGTAAAATCCGTAGCGGACCAAATTGGTCTATCCGTTGAAGAAACAGCAGAGGGCATATGTGATATAGCAAATGCGAAGATGGCGGATGCAATCCGTAATTTAACTGTAAAAAGAGGAATTGACCCACGAGAATTTACAATCGTAGCATTTGGCGGGGCGGGTCCTATGCATGCTGTATTGATTGCTGATTTACTTGATGTTGGGAAGGTCTTAATACCTGATACTTCCGGAACATTTTCAGCGTGGGGGATGCTTCAGACAGATATCCGTTTCGATACTGTAAGAAACTATGTTACTGTACTTAACGATGTAAAGAAAAATGAAATGCAATCTCTTTATAATGAAATGGAAGAAGAGAGCATTACGATGTTGAATCAGCAACATATCCCAACGGATCAAATTCGATTTCAAAAAAGCGTAGATATCCGATACGTTGGCCAAGAATATACAGTGAATATTGTAAACGAGTCTGATGACTTAGCTGAATTAGAAGAGAGATTTCATACAACTCATTTTGATATTTATGGTCACAATAATCCCAATGGTATTACTGAAATCGTGAATATTCGAACTACCGCTTTAGGAGATTTAGAGAAAATTGGGATAACGAAAATCGATAGTAACTCGAAGGAGTTAATCGAGCCGGATCATACACGGGAAATTGTCTGGGCTGGTTCGGTGCAAAAAACTGGTGTATACGCTACTACCGATTTGACATCAGGTAATCATTTTGAGGGACCGGCAATTATTGAAGATAAGAATTCAACAATTGTTGTTCCACCTAGTTTTTCGATTAGTGTTGATGGAAATCGTAACATTGCAATTTCTAAAATTACTATAAAAGAGGTGGAACTTGTATGAAAGTAGTAGAACAGGTTTTCTTGGAAAATCCAATTACCACGGAAATTGTTAGGAATGCGCTCATTTCTGCAGCGGATGAAATGAATGCAAGTTTGGCGAGAAGTGCCTTTTCTCCAATTATTTACGAGATGAAAGATTGTAGTGTCTGTTTGTTTAATCAAGACGTTGAATTGCTTGGACAATCTGCGGGATTACCGATATTTCTAGGGAATCTTGATGAGTGTATTAATGTGACGACAAAACTGATTGGTGGAAAGCAAAACTATCGGGATGGCGATCTCTATATTTTGAATGACTCATATATAGGTGGAACCCATTTGAATGATGTTACTACGTTTTCTCCTATTTTTTACTCAGGAGAATTAGTTGGATTTACGGCTACAAGGGCACACTGGCTTGATATTGGATCGAAAGACCCTGGGTATCCGATGGATGCAACGAATATCTATCAAGAAGGCATTCGGATTCCACCCACAAAGATTCATGACAAGGGTAAACCGATTGTAGATGTTATTCGTTTGATTACTGTAAACAATAGGTTTACCGATGCAGCTTTAGGAGATTTGAATGCACAGATTGCAGCTTGTAGAACTGGTGAGAAGCGCTATAAGGAGTTGATTGAGCGTTTTGGGCTCGAGAGAATTAATAATTGTATTCATGATATTTTCAAACAATCCGAGGAGCTAGATAGCGAGGTGGTTCGCAACATTCCTGATGGTACTTATGAGGCTGAGGGGTATCTTGATAACGACGGGGTAAAGGATGAGCCGATTCTCGTAAAGGTCAAAGTAGTCGTCAAAGGGGAAAATATTTTAATTGATTTAACCGGCTCAAGCAAGCAAAGAATGGGACAGACAAATTGTGGATATGCACAAGCGATTTCGGCTTGCCGGGTTGCGTTTAAAGACTTAATCAGTCCGAACTCCCCCGTTACGGGCGGAAATTTTAAAACTTTAGAAGTAATTGCCCCGGAGGGAACCATTTTTCATGCAATCGAACCTGCTCCGTGTGGTTGGTATTTTACCCCACTTGGTTTGCTTATTGATTTGATTATACAGGCACTTTCTCCAGTTATGAAAGAGAAGGCAGCCGCTGCACACTATGGAGACTCAATGGTAGTCACTTTTGCGGGAGAAAAGGGGCAGGACAATAAACCTTATTTGAGTGTGGAAGCAACAGCTGGTGGTTGGGGAGCATTCAACAATGGTGATGGGCCGTCTGCTCTCATAAACCATGTTAGCGGTGATTTTAAAAACCTGCCGATTGAAGTATTTGAATCTAAATATCCACTTCGAATTAATCAGTATGCATTACGAGAGAATTCCGGTGGAAAAGGAGAGTTCTGTGGTGGGCTAGGAGTGGTCAGAGAATATGAGGTTTTAAATGAAGATACACAAGTTTCATTATGGTTTGAGCGGTCATTAACTCCTGCATGGGGATTGTTCGGAGGAGAGGATGGCAAAAAACCTGATGTTGAAATCATTTCAGGTGATCAAAGCGAGCATCTACTAAAAGTAAATGGAAGAAAAGTATTGAAGGGCGATAAAGTTATTGTTCGAACGGGTGGTGGTGGCGGATTCGGTGATCCATCTGTGAGGAGAGTAGTGGATATTAATAGGGATATTCGAAATGGATACGTGAATGCTTAAAGGCTAGGGTTTGGTTGAAATGCAAGTCATGAAGGGGAGAATTCATTATGGTTTGCGAATTCTCTTTCTTCATGAGTTTCGATATCTGAATATTATGATTAATCGGATTGCGAAGGGGCTACTTATAATAATGAAGAAAATTAAAATTATGTTTGGGCAAGGTGATGAATTAATTGCCGTGCTCAATGAAAAAGAAGCACCGACTACAGCCTCCTTGGTATGGGATTCATTACCGTATGAAAGTGAAGTTACTCAATCTAGATGGTCCGGAAGAGAAGTAAACTTTAAAGCAAAGTTACATAGCCTACCCCCGAGGGAAAACCAAACAATTTATACAAGTATCGGAGAGGTATGCTACTGGAGAGATTGGAGGTTGGAGGAAGGTGGAAAGCCTGGTCATGTAATAGCGATCTATTACGGTGCTGAGACAACTAGAAGTCATATGGGCGAAGAGCCAGTAAATGTATTTGGTCAGGTGGAAAATACTCAGTTTGAAGAAATGAAGAAAATTGGGGAGCGCATTTGGTTAGGCGGTTTAGAAAAAATTAGGATTGAACGAGTCCATTAGAAAAAACAAATAAACTAACTATAGGAGTGGAAAAAATGAGTTTTTTAGATAAGGATTCCGCAATGCAAAGAGTTCCAGAATCTGAAAGACAGCATTGGATCATACCCGCTACGATTTTTGGAGGCCTAGAATTTTCAGTTCCTGTTATTATGATAGGCGCAGTACTTGCTGGAAGTTTTGGCATTTCAAAAGTGTTATTAATCCTTTTGGTTGGGTTAGTAATTATTCAATGGATAGGGAACGCTCTCCAAGGGTATATTGGTGCGAAAACGGGACTTTCCTCATCAGTTATTGCTAGAACGAGCTTTGGTTCTGTACAAGCTCGTTTTATTATAGGCCTTGCTTTGGTGATTCTTAACGTAGGTTGGTTTGCCGTGAATACGGCCGTTGCTGGAAATGCTCTTGCAGCAGTTCTCAATGTTGACTATAAAGAGAGTTGGGCAATTTGGGCACTCTTAACAATAATTGCAGGTCTTCTATTCGCTTTACCGGCTGTAATTGGATATAACTCAATGAAATGGACCGATTATTTAGCAGTTCCATCAGGATTATTGCTAATTATTGCGGCAGTATTTTATTCGTTAAAAGGAGCAGGGTGGGAAACAATTTCTTCATGGAATCCAGAACCAACTATGACATTTTGGGGTGGAGTCGGCCTGATTCTCGGGGCAAACGTAGCCCAGTGGCTAATTGCTTCGGATTATACGAGGTATTCAAAACCAACAATTAAAGATCAAGCACTGATACCGCTAGGGATTATCGTTATTGGTTTTGTATTCTTTCTTACAGGAGCTGTAATGTCAGTAGGCGTAGGAAATGCCGACATTGTCGCGGTGATGCAAAATCTAGGATTTCCATTTTGGGGCTTCTTGATATTGTGGTTAGCTCTCTGGACAAGTCAATTGGTGGCTAGTTATTCTACGGGTTTAGCTGCTGCAAATATGTTTAATATGCAATCAGGTAAAGAGAGAGCTTGGTTAACGATTATTGGATCTCTATTGGGTATAGTTTTAGCGTTGATGGGAATTTTAACTTTTTTCATGGATTTCTTAATCCTGTTAGGTGTGGTTTATCCAGCTATTGCAGGTATTATGTTTGCAGATTTCTTTTTCATCCGTAAAAAACAATGGGAGGATAAAGAGGGATGGAACTGGATAGCTACAATAGCAATGCTTTTAGGTGGGTTCGTAGGATATTTAACTCAATATCAAATACCGATAGGCATTCCAGCGGTACAATCGTTACTGGCTTCTATAATCATCTATTTGGTCGGAATGAAGTTGAAAGCGATAATTGCTCCTGATCAGTTCACTGAAACAGCTAACGCACATGCTAAAAATGCACATATATCGACGGTGACTAACATGGGGGAAAATCAATGAAATTAAGTGATTATATAAATTGAACTTATGATTTTTAGCTGATTTTTAGCTGATTTTTAGCGAAGGTGCCTTACATGCGGTGGCCGAAGCCGTGAGACTGGCAGTGGTTTTCTACCTGACTTATGGCGGGAGGCATCCGTAAGCGCTGAGCGTTGTTAGGAATGTTATTTTGTTTAATATATCGTTATACTAGGGTTTGCTGAAGGAGCGCTACTTCCAGTAGTAAGAAACATCGATTTTTCATTAATGCTTTAATGAAAACTAATCTGATTATCAATACTCTATGGTTAATCTTAATGATAAACAAACGGCTTATTGGGTGAAAGATATTTGAATCAGTAGGCCTTGCGATTGCGGATATCGTCGTAGCGAAATATTTGTATGAGAAGGTTGTGGCTACTAAAGCTGGCGTTCAGGTGGAATTGTAAGTGTAAGCCAATAGGAAAGAGCGGTATCCCCAAGTGGTTTACCGCTCTTTTACTTTGCATTCTTATAGAGACTCTTCAATTCACGTCTGTTGATTGGCTAAAAATAACTAAACTATACATTGGCACTCTGTACACATTTACTTTCGGATGCTTTGGCTCGAGCAATTTCTATACGATTATCGGGGTGTTTCTATGTTTAGGGATGTGACTTCGTCACATCCCTAAACACGTTTCTCAATAATCGTATCGCGATTGCTCATCCGTGGCACTCCAAAATCTCAAGTAAATAAAGTGCAAATACTTTGTGGGAAGAAAGAATAGCTGACTCATTACGTAGAGTGGCGGCCAATGATACAATTTTGACCGCTGAAGCCTTTGTAATGGTCTTTCCTGCTGTTATTGTAGGAAGCTTCACTCTTTAATAGATTTTCTATATTAAGAAGTCTAAGCCTTGCTACAAGTAAAGAAGGGATGCGCTGTTCAATGTACAAGAGTGCCCGAAATTGTATCTTCGGGCACTTACAATCCTTATAGAAAGCCATCGATTCTTTTCTTTCCAAGCAACCGTATTTTTCACTGATCGATTGGAGGGACGTGACAGGTACTGTTTCGCAATAGCATTATGAAAACGAGTATGTCTAGAAATGACACAGTCATTTTTAGACATACTCGCTCTTCGAACAGGAGGAATTGCATTTGATACCTCCCCTAAAGCTGTCATGAATCATGACCGAGAATGGACCAGAAATCGTTCAGTGAAAATACAAAGCATCTCCCATCAACTTGGCTCATTGTAATCAGTCATCCAACAAAATACACAATATGTATAACGAATAGAGCGCCTGCCAATGCAAAGAAATTGAACTTAATGATTTCATATGTAAAAATATTCACGGTTTCAGAAGGTAATCGCCTATTACTTGCATATTGTTGTCCTAAGATTTGCTGGAAACTATGCATGATGCCATCAAAAAACTTTCCTTTTACAATAAATAAGTATAAAAACAACACCATATTTAAAATAGTTATATAAAACATGGCATTGATCCATTTCGTTAATCCAACGCCTTCGTTTAATGTGAAAAATAATAAAATGATGAGTACACAGTTACAGACGAATATAATCCACTTTTTGTGCATGACTTATTCTCCCTTCATTGAAGAAAAAGTGCCCTCTTACAAGGGCACTTTAATCCATTTATTTGTTCTCAATATAGGCATAACGATAATCATATGTTGGGCCATAGTTTCTTGGGATTAAATCTTTAACGTATGTCTTTTGCACATATGAACGTGCATTTTGGAAAATAGGTACGAGGGAAGCATTTTCAAATAAAACCTTCTCTGCATCTTGTAATACTGCCCATCGTGCTGCTGGGTCATTACCTAGTGTATTTGCTTTTTCAATCATGCCGTCATATTCGGGACTAGAGAAACCTGTACGGTTAAAAGGTCCATCCGTAATCCAAATATCTAAATAGGTAATTGGATCAAGGAAATCAGGCAGCCATCCCCAATAAGAAATATCATATTTTTGCTCGCCTTCTAATTTCAAGTGTTGGCCGTATGGTTGCTTGTCTAGGTTAATAGTTAACCCTGGTAAGTTACCTTCCAACTGCGCTTGCAAGTACGTAACGATTTTTTCGTTCGTGTCGCTTTCCCCAAACATAATATCGATACTCACTTCTGTCTTTCCAATCTCTTCCAATCCCTTTTTCCAAAGCTCTTGTGCTTCTTCGACAGTTTTGTCGTTGATCTGTGGATATTTATCTCGGAAATCAGCACCGTTTTCATCGAAAGCCCATTCGCTTGGTACAACATAACGCGCAGGTTTTGCACCATTCTTTAACAATGAGTCAATCATTTTTTCGCGATCAAAAGCGTTGTAGATAGCACTGCGAATATTTTGGTTTGCCAGAGCTTCATGCTGATTATTGAGACGCATAAACTTCATGTCGGACATTAATTCGCCTGTAATTAGCTCTTCACTGTCTTTAAATTGTGTAATGAATTGAGCATTTACCTCTGCTAAATCAAGCTGTCCTGTTTTGTATAGGTTTACACGCGTTGCGGCATCTTGTACCAATTTATACTGAACTGTGTCCAACTTGACATCTTCTGCATTCCAGTATGTTTCGTTTTTCTCGAAAGTCCATCCATCGCCCATTTTCCATTCCGCCAATTTGAACGGTCCGTTGAATAATAATTGTTCTACATTTGTTGCATACTGATCGCCTGCCTTTTCAACAAATGCTTCGTTTAAAGGGTAAAATGGCGGGAAAGTCATTAAACTAACAAAATAAGGTGTCGGTTTTTCCAATGTAACTTCAACTGTTTTTTCGTCCAAAGCTTTAATCCCTAATTCATCTACTTTTCCATGCAAATCGCTATCCGGATTCAGAATGTTCGCTGCGTTTAAAATGGAAGCAGACTCAAAAATGAAGGAATACTCAGAAGCCGTATCTGGATTCACTGCTCGTTTCCATGAGTATACGAAATCATCTGCTGTAACAGGTTCGTCGTTTGACCATTTCGCATCATCACGAATGGTAAATGTGTACACTGTTAAATCATCATTTGTTGTTGGTTCTTCAGAAGCTAAGTCTGGTATAAAGTTCCCATCTTTATCAAATGTCATAAAACCTGCTCCGATTTGATAAAGTGCGTCAAATGAAGGTGCGTCTGAAGCGTGGTGAATATCGAGTGAAGTGAAATCAGCAGTTCCCGATAAATTTAACGTCTGCTCTGTTGTTCCTCCACTGTCTTTATTCCCATCTGGTTTTGCATCTCCATTTTCTTTTTCTTTACCACCGTCGTCACTACAAGCTGCTAATAGTAGTGTAAAAGCTAGCACGAGTATAAAGAAATAATTTCTCTTACGAGCATTCATCATAACCCCTCCTTAATATAAGTACCTACATTTATAGGATATATGCAACTTACATGCCATAATTTCAGACAATTCCTAATTCGTAGGAACTAATGACGGTTTTAAGGGAATGAAGAAATTTGGAGCGAATATGCGCCGGACAAATTACTAACACAATAGTGTCAAAAAAGAAAGAATATTATCTATTAAGTCAATTATTTTTACAGTACTGTCGAAATATTAGACAGATATTCCATCGTTAATGGTCATATTATTGGCATGAAAATTGCAACTAATTTGATAATGGTGCTGAGTAGATTTGTAGAAAAGAGGAGATGTGTGATGCGAATTATTAAAAGTTATTTGTTTCAGCGTGTATTTTATATGTTCGTCACGTTTTTTTTAGTCATGGCGATTACATTTGTCACGATGAAATTACTACCGGGCTCCCCGTTTAAAAACCAGGATAAGTTAACGGCACAACAATTGGAAATGTTGCAAGAACATTATCGATTAAATGATCCTATTTCCGTGCAATTTTATCATTATGTACTTGATTTCTTTAAGGGCGATTTAGGGATGTCTTTCCAGTTTAAGAATCAAGGCGTAACGGATATTATCATTGATCGGATGCAGCCATCTTTTATTTTGGGGATGGAGGCATTGTTTATCGGTATTATTGTTGGTTTGCTGTTAGGGATTTTTTCCGGTATTAAACATCATACATTTTGGGATTACGGGACGACAGTCATATCAGTAATTGGTATTTCTGTTCCGTCTTTTGTCTTTGCAGGATTTATGCAATATTTTTTCGCTGTGAAATTAGAATGGCTACCAGTGGCGTATTGGGGTGATTGGAAGCATCATGTACTGCCTGCCTTAGCGCTTTCTTTTGTCGTCATATCGACAATCGCACGATACATACGGATGGAAATGTTGGAAGTGTTGAATCAAGACTACATTAAAACGGCAAGGGCAAAAGGGCTATCCAAAGGTACGATTATTGTGAAGCATGCGCTGAAAAATACGCTCATACCTGTTATTACAATGTTAGGGCCTTTGACGATTGCTATTTTAACAGGTTCTCTAGTCATTGAAAAAATCTTTTCGATTCCTGGCATTGGAGAGCAGTTTGTCGTATCCATTACAACGAACGATTACCCGATGATTATGGGCTTAACACTTCTTTATTCTGCATTATTCATTGCCATTGTTTTCATCGTAGACCTTTTATACGGTGTCGTCGATCCGCGGATTAAGTTAGGGGGAGAAAAATGACTATACAGAAAGAGGCACCTAAAAAGGCACATGAAAATCTCTTTGGGCATGTAAACTACCATGACGAGATACATGAGGATATTCATGCGGACAAAAAAGTAGATGGTTATTGGAAAAAAGCAGCTAAAACGTTATTGAAAAATAAATGGGCGATGTTTAGCCTGATTAGTATTTTGTTTCTTGTGGTGATGTCTTTAGTCGGCCCCGCGATGACTAGTTACACATATAAAGATCAAGACGTGACGCGCGCATTTTTGCCGCCTAAAATTCCGGCGCTTGCCGACATTCATTGGTTGCCATTCGATGGCTATGCCGATGGGGTGGATCAATATGAATTGATGGGTGTGGAAGAAGCTTTTTGGTTTGGTACGGATCAATTTGGACGTGACCAATGGACAAGGGTTTGGTATGGTACACGAATTTCTTTGCTCATTGCTTTTATTGCGTCCATCATTGATGTGTGTGTCGGTGTAACGTATGGAGGGATTTCGGGTTATTTCGGGGGACGAACCGATAATATTATGCAGCGTATTATTGAGGTGCTCGTTGGAATACCGAATCTCGTTATTATTATTCTAGCAATTATTGTTTTGAAACCAGGGTTGCTGTCTATTATTATAGCCATTGTTTTGACCGGGTGGGTCAGTATGGCGAGGGTGATTAGGGGGCAGGTATTGAAGCTAAGAAATATGGAGTATGTACTAGCTTCCAAAACATTAGGGTTATCAAATTCTACGATATTAATAAAAGATATTTTACCAAATTCGATGGCTCAAATTATTATTACAACGATGTTTACCATTCCAGGCGCTATTTTTTTTGAAGCCTTTTTAAGTTTTATTGGGCTCGGTTTACCAGCTCCAATGGCCTCACTTGGTACAGTTATTAATGATGGATTTGAGTCACTTCAAATCTACCCGTACTTAGTACTGTTTCCAAGCTTAATCATTAGTTTATTACTCGTTAATTTTAATTTGCTTGGTGATGGATTACGCGATGCGCTCGATCCGAAAATGAAACAATAAAGGAGACGATAGAGTGGAAAAGGATGTTCTGTTAAGTGTACAACAGTTAGTCGTCTCATTTCTAACAGATGGCGCAGAGGTTCAAGCAGTTCGTAATGTAGAATTCGATCTACGGGAAAAAGAGACACTAGCGATTGTTGGGGAATCCGGATCAGGTAAAAGCGTAACGGCGCAGGCGATTATGAAACTAATTCCCCAACCGCCAGGACGCATTAAGGAAGGAACGATTCTTTACAAAGGTGAAGATTTATTGGAAAAAACGGAAAAGCAATTGAATACGATTCGTGGAAAAGAGATTAGTATGATCTTTCAGGATCCGATGAGCTCTTTAAATCCAACGCTGAAAATTGGTAGGCAAATTGCAGAATCGATTATGAAACATGAGCAAGTGAGCAAAGAGGAAGCCTATAATCGGGCAAAAGAATTGCTCCATTTAGTCGGTATTCCCAATCCAGAAAAGCGCATTCAGCAATATCCGCATGAGTTTTCGGGTGGGATGCGCCAACGTGTGATGATTGCAATCGCTTTAGCATGTAATCCTAAAATTTTAATTGCAGATGAGCCGACTACTGCTTTAGACGTAACGATTCAAGCACAAATTATGAGTTTGTTAAAAGACTTACAAGAGAAGTTGAATATGGCTATTATTATTATTACACATGATTTGGGTATTGTTGCCAATATGGCACACCGAGTTGCCGTGATGTACGGTGGGAAAGTAGTTGAGGCGGGGACGGTTGATGAGATTTTTTATCAACCTAAACACCCATACACATGGGGATTATTATCATCGGTTCCACGACTGGATCGGGAGGGGGAGCGACTCATTGCGATTGAAGGGACTCCGCAAAATATGGCCAACCCACCAAAAGGATGTCCGTTTGCACCGAGGTGCCCGTATGTTATGCGTATTTGTGTACATGAGCACCCTGAAGTCGTCGCAACAACCGAAACATTGAAAACGGCTTGTTGGTTACTTGATGAGCGCTCTCCAGTCGTTGAAATTCCTGAAACCGCGAGAATTGAGGGATAATATGCAAACAGATAGAAAAAAGTTGCTTGAAGTCAAGCAGTTAAAAAAGCATTTTCAGCTAAATACCAGCACAACCTTGAAGGCTGTTGATGGTTTGACGTTCGATATTTATAAAGGTGAAATTTTAGGGTTAGTTGGAGAGTCCGGATGTGGCAAATCGACAACGGGGAGAACGATTATTCAGTTGTACGATCCGACAGAAGGAGAAGTTATCTTTAATGGGAAAAATGTAAATAAAAAACAAAGTAAAAAAGAGTTATTAGAGTTTAGAAGAAAGGTACAAATGATTTTTCAGGATCCCTATGCTTCTTTAAACCCAAGAATGAGTGTTAGAGAGACTATTAGTGCCGGGCTAGTGGCACATAAGCTCGTACCTAAAAAGGAATTGAATGCGTATATTGAGCAGTTGCTTGAAACGGTAGGTTTGAACGCAGAGCATGCAAATCGCTATCCGCATGAATTTAGTGGAGGACAACGACAACGGATTGGGATTGCTAGAGCCATTTCGTTAAATCCTGAATTTATTATTGCGGATGAGCCAATATCTGCATTGGATGTATCGATTCAAGCGCAAATTGTTAACTTGCTGAAAGATCTCCAACTATCACATGATTTGACGATTTTATTCATTGCGCATGATTTAGCGATGGTTAAACATATTAGTGACCGCATCGGTGTGATGTATTTAGGGCATATGGTGGAATTAGCAACAGCGACAGATTTGTATGAAAATCCACTTCATCCGTATACAGAAGCTTTGTTGTCGGCTATCCCGATGCCTAACCCTAAAACAGAACGAAGCCGTGAACGCATTATTTTACAAGGTGATGTGCCAAGTCCGATATCTCCACCAAGTGGTTGTCCTTTCCGTACGCGATGTGCAAAGGCATTTGCAACTTGCTCGGAAGTGAAGCCGGAGTGGAAAGAAGTACGGGATAATCATTGGGTTGCTTGCCATTTATACAATGAAAAGAACTGAGAAATGAAGGCTTAAGGAGTTGACGCTCCCGCCTACGATAAGAAAGAGCGATAAACCCAAGTGGTTTATCGCTCTTTCTTATTAACTATGAACTGCGCTTTTCGTAGTATTCAGATGCTGCTCCCAATATGTTTGGAGTTTTTGCTTTCCGGCTTGCACGGAAGGATGGAATTGAATGTAAGCATTTGCGCGTGTTTCTTGAATGTTTTGTATCGCGGCTTGAATATGTTGTTCTTGAATTTGGCCGCCTCGGTTTTGGGCAATCGATAGCCCTGCTGTGATGCCTTGGCTAATGGCTACTTTTGCACCTTCGATTCCCGTAATATTTCCCGCAACGTATAATCCTTCTACTGCAGTTTCCATGCGCTCGTTATGAAGGGGAACGTAACCGCCTAATTCTTCGATATGGTAGAACGGACAGCCTGCGACTGCGGCTAGTTCGGCTAGTGGATATAGGCCGCCTGCGATGCATACGAAGTCTGCACTAATTTTTTCTTCAGTTCCGGGAATGACTTCACCTGTTGGTGTAATCGTCGCGATGGTAACCCCTTCGACTTGTTGTTCGCCGTAAATCTCAATGACGGCTTTGCGTAGCATGATTGGGATATCCCACATTTTGACGCCGTTTTTAGGGAAGAACGTGATGCCCATTTTTTTCATGAAATCATTTGTCATCAGTTTACTACCGAGTTTGACGAAGGCGGAAGGTGCCATGTGGGAGACGTGCAAGAGTGAATTCATGACGTCCATTGGATTACCTGATTCCTCTGTCACTTTGCTCATTTTCGGTAATGTGATGCAAGCGACATCGATTCCAGCGATTTTCAGTTCCATGGCAATCGCAGAAGACAGCACGTTTACACCGATAATGACGCCTTTGTCACCGGGTTTGACACGGTGAACATTTGTCATGACTTGGGCTGCACCGACAGACATAACCCCTGGTAGTGTCCAACCAGGTACGGGTACAGGTGCTTCTGCTGCACCAGTTGCAAGTAATAAGTGGGATGTGTAGTACGTTTTGGACTCTGTATAAATCACCCATTCGTCATCAATCTTCTCGATATTAGATACAGGCGTTTGAAGTTGAATTTGAACACCGAGTTTCAATGCGCGTTCATATAAACTTTTTGATTCTTTAATGCCATTCCACCAATTGCCGTTCGGCTCTTCATAGAGTTGGCCTAATAATCTTCCACCCGCAATCATATACTCGTCGAGTACAAGAACTTCTATTCCGTGCTCTGCCATACTAATGGCGGCGGATAAACCCGCGGGACCTGCACCGATTACGATAACCTTATGCATTTTGTGACCTCCAATCGCGAACAGATGTCAATAGTTTCTCGCCGCTTGTAACAACCATGCCTTCTTGAACGGGTGTTAAACAAGCTCTTGCGCCTTGTTGTCCATTGACCGTCACACGGCATTCGAAGCAATGACCAATATTGCAATAAATACCGCGTGGCGTACCGCTTTCTTCATGCAGGCGTAGCGTGCGAACACCGTTTGCTAACAGTGCTGCGGCTAATGATTCGTTCGGCAGCCCCTGGTATTCTTTATCGTTAAAAGTGAAGGAAACCATTGCTGTTTCATCAATTGCATCGAGTACAGGATGCGTTAGAATTCTTCCCGTCATTTTTCTGCACCTCCTAAATTACCAAAACTAATGGGACGAATAGGTGGTTGGTATTTCAATGTGATTTGCGTAACATCTTTGTCTATCTTCGCTTGTGCGATGCTATCGACCGCTGTACGACAGGTTCTGCCACCGCAATAGCCCATACCGGCGCGCGTTCGGAGCTTTAGTTCCCTTGCTGTACAGTTATATTGTTCAACCGTTTCAACTAATTCGCCATAAGTTACTTCCTCACATCTACAAATAATCATATTATTTTCCGTCAATTGAATCACCCCATCATCAAACTAGTTACTATATGCATAGTGAATACATATGCAAGAAGAGTGCCAATAATTTAAAAGTCACAATTTAATCCCTAATTTGTTCATGCGGTTATAGAGAGTTGCTCTTGTGATGTCTAGATTTTTGGCGCATAGCAACTTGTTGCCGTTCGCCCGGGCTAGTTCTCTTAAAATAATATCTTTTTCATATTCTTGTAATTGCTCACTAAGTGATAAATGCTCATGGCCAACTGGCTGGAACGGTTGAATGCTCTGTGTTGTAGTTATAGCTTGTGGAGTTTCTTCCATTTCAGTAGGAAGATCTTCGATATTAATCTCCCCATTATCGGAAAATACGACGAGCCGTTCAACGACATTTTTGAGCTCTCGAATATTCCCTGGCCATGAATGTTGTAGTAAAGCTTGCATGACAGCTTGCGAAATGCCATGGATTGGGCGGTTGTATTTAACGGACACTTCATATAGGAAGTAATGGGTTAATTCAATAATATCTTCAAGTCGTTCGCGAAGGGGCGGCACTTTAAAATTCACGACATTTAAACGATAATACAGGTCTTCTCTAAACTTGCCTTCTTTGACAAGTTCCTTTAAATCACGGTTCGTGGCCGCAACAACTCTGAAATCGACTTCCAATTCCTTTGTGCCACCAACGGGGTAAAACTTCTTTTCTTGTAGTAGGCGCAGGATCTTTACTTGCATTTCTAAAGGCATTTCACCGATTTCATCTAAAAATAGGGTGCCACCTCTAGCTAATTCAACTTTTCCTTTTTTCCCTTTTTGGTCGGCCCCAGAGAATGCCCCCTTTTCATACCCAAAGATTTCACTTTCGAATAAGCCGCTTGGAATCGCCCCGCAGTTAATGGCGACAAAGGGTGCATCGTCAGCTTCGCGCAAATTATGAATCGCTTTCGCAAATAGCTCTTTCCCGACGCCGCTTTCCCCATAGATTAAGACTGCAGCGTTTGTTGTTGCAGCCTTTTTGACGATTTCTAATGTTTGTTTTAATGCGAAGCTATTGCCTCTTATAGAGGGGAAAGGGCTAACAGAAGGTAAGGATTTTCGCACTTCTTCTTCAAGGTTAAAGAGTTTTTCAGAAGTCATATAGAGCTCGTTATTTAAGCGTATTTGACTCGTAATATCGGTTTCAGATACAACGGCACCGATGATTTCATCATGCAAGTAGACGGGATTTGAATTGATCATCACGACGAGATCATTGCGGGCGTGATGCTGGTGGTGATAGACGGACGTCCCATTTTGCATGGAATTCAAGATTTCTAAACGCTCGGAACTGAAGAAATCTGTAATCGGTTTGCCGACGATATCCGCTTCTGCGACAGAGAAGATTTTTTCAGCACCCTTTGTCCAATGTAAAACATTCGCATCCTTATCGATGACTGTGCAGGATTCGTCAATCGTTTGCAAAATGGTATGCAAATAAGCTTGTGTACGCTCAAACTCTTTGGATAGATTTTTCGCCACGATTTCATAGGTGACAAAGCCGATATAGTCATTTGCTTCATTGGTAATGAGGGCGGGGATATCCGGTTGAATCTTGCTCAGTGCTTCATCTAATGGGCGGTTATATACAATCGTAGGGCATGCCGCATAGTGGGCTTTTCGAGTGTTGTCATCGATGTAGGCGTAATGCATTTGGCCATCGAGCGAAAGAAATACTTTTTTTGGTCCTTCTTTTTCGATTAGCAAAGCTAATGTGGTTGAATTTTTTTCAAAATCTATGACGATAAATTCTTTGTCTACGAGTTTCTCAAGTAGATGATGTGAAAATTTCATATAATTAGCCACCTTAACTGTCAAATATTTTTGAACTGTATAATTATCTTTACATAAATAAATTGAAAATTCAATGGGTATTAATAGTTTTGATTGTTTTTAAATGTTGGCACGCAACTTGCAATAGGTATTTAGTGAATAAGCGAGCGAGAGGAGGAGTATTGTGGGGAACACTCAACATCGGGATGTTGTTGTTATCGGTGGTGGCATTATCGGTGCGGCAATTGCCTATTATGGATCGAAGGCGGGTCTGGACATTACTGTCCTTGAGAAAAACGAATTAGCAAGTGGTACCTCCTCCAGATGTGATGGAAATATCCTTGCGATTGATAAAGACCCGGGATTTGACAGCCAAATGTCATTAAAAAGCCAACAGCTCGTTCATGAGTTGGATAAGGATCTCGAAGTTTCATTTGAATATCGTAACCCAGGCAGTATCTTAGTTTGTGAGAGCGATGCTGAAATGGAAGCGGCGAATCAATGGGTCAATCGGCAACAGCAAGCAGGACTAGATTTTAAAATGTTGGATCGCGAAGACTTACGCAATGAGTCGAAGTATTTTGCAGATGACTTATATGGTGGGTTGGAGTGTAAAACTGATTCGACTGTCAATCCATACATATTGACGTATTCCATGTTTCATAGTGCTGAAAAACAAGGGGCTAAAATTCATACGAATACTGAAGTGAAGAATATGCGTAGAAATGGTTCAGGTCAATTTATCATTGAAACGAATAATGGAACCTATACAGCGAATCAAGTTGTCAACGCAGGTGGAGTGTGGGCACCAAGATTAGGTGAGATGCTCGATTTAGAAATTCCGATTATCCCAAGAAAAGGGCAAATCATTGTCGCTTCGAGGCAACAACCGGTCGGCTTGCGTAAAGTAATGGAGTTTGGGTATCTGATTTCCAAATTTGGTGGTGAGCGTATAGTCGATCCAATTACGGAGAAATACGGTGTCGCGCTAGTGTTTGAGCCGACGGAAGCGCAAAATTTCTTGATTGGCAGTAGCCGTCAATTTTCTGGATTTGATACGCGCGTCGATCATGAGGTGACGAAAGCCATTGCGAGACGTGCGGTACGCTTTTATCCGAAAATCGCGGATATGACGGTCATCCGAACATATGCCGGGTTACGACCGTGGACGGAGGATCATTTGCCAATTATCTCTCGTGTCGATCATATCCCAGGGTATTTCATAGCTGCGGGACATGAAGGGGATGGCATTAGCTTGGCCGCGGTGACAGGTAAGTTAATTGAAGAAATGATTACTGAAAAAGAGACGTGTATTCCGATTGAGCCGTTGCGGGTTACCCGTTTCAAAGAAAAGGTGATGAGCTAATGAATTATCAACGATTATTCACAACGATTGATACGCATACGGGCGGTAATCCGACGCGGACCGTTATTAGTGGGCTTCCTCCTTTGAAAGGCAATACGATGTCCGAGAAAATGTTGTATATGGAAGAGCATTATGACTGGATTCGCAACTTCCTTATGAATGAACCGCGTGGGCATGGCGTTATGTCAGGTGCTTTAATGACAGATCCTTGTCATCCAGATGCAGATGTTGGTGTCATTTATGTGGAAACTGGTGGCTATTTGCCGATGTGCGGACATGATACGATCGGTTTTTGTACGGCGCTTGTAGAAGCAGGCTTAATCGAAGTGCATGAGCCTTTGACGAATATTAAAGTGGATACACCAGCGGGGCTCATCGACGTAGACGTTAAAGTTGTCGATGGCAAAGCGGTAGAAGTCACATTTGTCAACGTCCCTTCCTTTTTGTTGAAGTCCATCGAGATTGATGTAGAAGGCATTGGTCATGTGGAATGTGACATTGCGTATGGGGGTAATTTCTATGGCATCATTGATGCACGAAAACTCGGTCTTTCACTGACGGAGGACAATGCGACGAACATTATTAATAAAGGCATTGACATTCGCAACGCCATTAACGCTGTAGAAGAAATCGTGCATCCAGAGTTTCCGTTCATTAATGGATTGACACATATCGAATTTTTCACAGACCCGGTCCATCCAGATGCGGATTTGAAAAATACGGTCATTGTACCGCCAGGAGGCATCGATCGTTCGCCATGTGGCACAGGTACTTCCGCGAAATTGGCAACGCTTTACAAGAAAAAAGAGCTCGGCTTGGATGAGCGCTTTGTCTATGAAAGCATTGTCGGTACGTTATTTAAAGCGCGTGTAGTCGAAGAAACAACTGTGATGGATTTGGAAGCAGTGATTCCAGAAGTAACAGGCTCCGCTTGGATTATGGGCATGCATCGCTTCTTCTACAATGAAAAGGATCCACTGCGGGAAGGATTTTTACTCATTCCACCAATGGAACATGAACCAGCGAAAGAAGGTGTCTAAGTGAACTTTGAAAAAATGTATAACACCATCGATACACATGTAGGTGGTGAAGCGTTTCGCATCGTTACACAATCTCCTATCGCATTTTTAGGGAGTGATGTTCATGCGAATCACGACGAATTGCAACGCAACTTTACGAATGAAAAGCATCTATTGTTGAATGAACCGCGGGGCCATCGTGGCATGCATGGTTGTGTAGTAGTCCCATCAAGTAATGCCAATCTTCGGTTATTGTTTTTCAATCACGAAGCAGTGATGAATTTCAAATATGAAGGTTTGCTAGCGACGGTTACGGCATTAATTGAAACCGGGAATTTGACAAGAACTGCGGATGATCGTTATCAAGTGGAAACGGTGAAGGGGATTTACACGGTCAAGGCCACTGTAAAGCAACAAGAAGTAGTGGCTGTTGCCATTGAAAGTGAAGCTTGTTCCGTTGTAAATACCAATCCGGAATATGTAACGGTGCAAGTAGACAATGCTCGAAATTACTTGCTGTATACATTGCCTGAGTCTATTCCAGGCATTGAACTTGAACACTTGGCAGTATTAAACAATTGGGGAATTGCCAAGACGGCAGAACTGACGAAAGAGAACGTCGAGTATGCGGGAGTCGTTCTTGTGGAATCGGGCGCATCGTCAGGGCATAAAGTTCGCTCTGTCACATTTGAACAGGATGGCTATATCCTTCGGTCACCTGGTGTAGATAGTACGTTTGCAATTCTGACGTCTCTGTTGAATACATCAGAGGGACCTAGTGAAATCGAGAATGATAGCATTTTCGGCAGTTCGTTGACAGCGAAGGTACTTGTAGAAGGTGCGAGTCGATTTTCGCTGGAAACAGAAGCATTTGTCACGGGGTCACATGAGTTCATCTTTGACCAAGATGATCCATTGAAAGACGGCTTTTTGTTAGCGTAAGGCATTTGGTTGGGAGATGGCCACGGAAAATAGATAGGGGGGAATTGTATGGAGCCGGAAAAAAGATTACCTAATTTGGCGGAAACGTTATTTGTGTTAATCGGTTTTGGGTTGATTATGGTGTTGTTTATCATCAAATTCGACATTTCGATTCACTTGGCGTTGTTGACAACATGGTTTCTAATCCTAATCGTTGGCTTGAAAATCGGTTACAGCTATATGGATATGCAGAAAGGGCTTTTGAACGGAATCAATGATGGGCTGGAAGCGGTACTTGTGCTATTGTCCGTTGGGGCATTGATTGGAACATGGATTGCGGGGGGCGTTGTGCCGTCTATCATTTACTATGGGCTTGCGATTATTGAACCGAATATCTTTTTAATGGCCGCATTTATCATTTGTACCGTGACGTCTATTGCAACGGGAACTTCTTTTGGATCAGCAGGAACGGCGGGAATCGCTATGATGGCCATTGGAGCGAGCTTTGGCTTCCCATTACCGCTCGTTGCGGGTGCAGTTATTTCAGGTTGTTACGTTGGGGATAAATTATCACCGTTATCCGACACAACGGTAATGACCGCTTCCCTTGCGAAAGTGGACTTGATTGATCATATTAAATCGATGTTGCGTGTCAGTGGGCCTGCTTGGGTCATTGCAGCAGTGCTGTTCTTGATTGCAGGATTTTTCTACGGTGGCAATGGAGATTTAAGTGCTGCAACGTCAACGATGGCTTCTTTGAAGGAATACTTCAGCATTAGCTGGTATATGTTAGTGCCGGCAGTTATCGTTATCGCTTTGCTGGCGTTTAAAATGCCGTCTATTCCAGTTATTTTGTTTGGGGCCTTTTTGGGGACCATTTGGGCTTTCTTATTCCAAGGGGCAACGTTTTTGGAAGCGTTTAATATTATGTACGCAGGAAATTCCATCGAGTCAGGCGTTGCGTTTATCGATAACCTGTTAAATCGTGGTGGGATTGTGTTCATGCTCGACGTGATTGCATTGATTATCTTTGCGCTTGGAGTAGGCGGATTGATGGAGAAAATCGGTGTGTTAAAGGCGATTGGCAACTACTTGGCGACTTGGGCGCACAATGCAGGACGCACAACAGTGTCTACCATTCTTGCAGGTTTTCTCGGGAACTTGTTTGGTGGCGCATATGTGTCGATTATTACGGCTAGTAAAATTACAGGAGAAAACTATGATCGTTTGAACATTGATCGTCGTGTGCTATCCAGAAATACCGAAGCGGGTGGAACGGTCACCACGCCAATGGTTCCTTGGTCAGATGGTGGTGTGTTCATGGCGGCGGCGCTAGGCGTATCGACAATGAGCTATTTGCCGTTCCTGTGGTTTAACTTCTTAGTTATCATCATTTCAATTATCTATGGCTATACGAATAAATTCATTTGGTATACGAAACCGCAGGAAACTGTAGCGGAAAAGAACAAGGTAAAAACACCAGATTTAGAACTATCATAAAAAACAACATACACTTAGGAGGAATTTATTATGGTAAAACTTGAAGGGGTATTCCCAGTACTAGTCACACCAATGCTTAACGAACAGGAAATCGATTGGGATGGCTTTAAAAATAATATCGAGCATTTCATCAATGAAGGCGTTGCGGGAATCGCGATTAACGGTAGTACAGGTGAGTTCGTCAGCTTGACGAAGGAAGAGCGTTTCAAAGCAGTTGAAGTAGCGGTTGCGCAAGTCAACGGACGGATTCCACTCGTTGTCGGAACGGCAGCTGAAACAACGGCGGATGCGATTGAATACACACAACAGGCTGAAAAAGCTGGAGCGGATGCTTCATTACTTATCAACTCGTACTACGCACATCCGAAAGAGGATGAAATCTATGAACACTTCAAAGCCGTTGCGGAATCCGTAAAATTCCCAATCATGATTTACAACAACCCATTCACATCGGGTGTTGACATTAGCACAGAAACGATTTTACGCGTTGGACGTGACGTGGAAAACATTACACATATTAAAGAATCAAGCGGCGGTATCGGCAAAGCGCGCGACATCGCAAGACAAGGCGCAGGCTTCCTTGAAGTATTCTGTGGTTCTGAGGACTTGGCAATCGAATCCCTTCTTGTTGGGGCGACAGGCTGGATTTCTGTATCTGGAAACATTGCGCCACGCCTTGTAACAGATATGTATAACCATGTTCAAAAAGGTGAAATGGACGAAGCGTGGGCATTGTACGATCGACTCCTTCCACTATGTGAGTTCCTTGAGGGCTCTGGAAAATACGTTCAAATTGCGAAAAGATCAATGGAGCTACAAGGCCTAGCAGGCGGACCGTGCCGTCGTCCAAGACTACCATTGACTGAAGAAGAAGATGCGAAACTCAAAGAATTAATGCATAGCCTAGAAGCAATCAAAAACTGAGGGAGGGGAACGAGAAGATGAAAGCAACGGATTATAAACTAAAACCAAAAGTCCAAGAATTTTTGGAAGGCGTTAAAGGCCTCTATATCAATGGAGAATATGTTCCAGCGATTGGCGGAAAAACATTCAACGTTGTGAACCCGGCGAATGAAGAAGTCATTGCACAAGTAAGTGAAGCACAAGCGGAAGATATTGAAGTAGCAGTTGCGGCTGCACGCAAAGCGTTTGATGAAGGTGAATGGACGAAGATGGCGGCAGCTGATCGTTCTCACTTAATCTATAAGTTTGCGGATTTATTGGAAGAAAACCGTGAAGAGCTTGCGCAGTTGGAAGCACTTGATAATGGAAAACCGTATGAGGTGGCTTTGGCGGATGACGTCGATGGCACGGTTCAACATTTCCGCTACTATGCAGGTTGGGCAACGAAATTATTGGGCAAAACGACACCGATCTCTCCAGATTATTTGAATTACACGGTTCATGAACCAGTAGGCGTTGTTGGGCAGATTATTCCTTGGAACTTCCCGCTCGCAATGGCGGCGTGGAAACTCGGGTCAGCATTGGCTGTAGGTTGTACAGTCGTCATTAAGCCAGCGAGTGAAACACCATTATCCCTTCTTTATGCAGCGCGTCTGTTCAAAGAAGCAGGCTTCCCAGATGGCGTTGTCAACGTTGTACCAGGGGCTGGACGTGTAGCAGGCGATGCCATCATCATGCATAAAGACGTGAATAAAGTGGCGTTTACGGGGTCGACAGCTGTTGGTAAAGAAGTGATGAAAAAAGCGGCGGAGCAAATTAAAGGCGTAACGCTAGAACTTGGTGGAAAATCACCGGCGATTATCCTTGAAGATGCGAACTTGGAAGAGGCAATCGAAGGCGCATTCAACGGGACAATGTACAACCATGGGCAAAACTGTAGTGCATGTACACGTGTCTTCGTTCATCGCTCTCATTATGAGCAAGTCGTTGAAGCATTGGCAGAGCGTGTTAACGCATTGAAACTAGGACCAGGATTGGATTCAGAAACAGAAATGGGGCCACTCGTTTCAGCAAAACAGCAACAAACGGTCCTTGGCTATATCGAGCAAGGGAAAAAAGAAGGCGCACGCCTCGTCGCGGGTGGAGCGAAAGCATTTGATAAAGGCTATTTTGTACAGCCGACCATCTTTGCGGACGTTGAAGATCATATGACCATTGCGCGTGAAGAAATCTTTGGGCCGGTTATGTCTGTCTTCGTTTTCGACACAGTCGAAGAAGTCATTAAACGTGCAAACGACAGCGATTACGGTTTAGCAGCGAGTGTTTGGACAGAAAATATTAAAACGGGTCATTACATTGCCGGCAAACTACAAGCGGGCACAGTGTGGATTAATGACTTCGGTCTTGAGTGGGAAACGATGCCATTTGGTGGCTATAAACAATCCGGAATCGGACGCGAAATGGGCGGCGAGTATGGATTGGAGAACTATACGGAAGTGAAAAGTGTTTTTGTGAATATTAAGCAGTAAGTGTTTGAACAGTATAAGTCAGGTGAACCAATCCTATTTTTTATTGCGGGATTGGTTTTTCTGGTAATGATAGAATGTTTTTAAAGCTATAATTCCAATATTTTTTAGGGAATATCAAAGTGAAATCAGGAGTGAGTAATAGCGTTTTAAGAAGGTGAAAATTGATGAATCAGAGATTATTTGTACATATAATTAGAGTTGTAAATCATGTTATAAAGATTGAATGAAGAATAGTATAGCTGATAAAATTGAGCTGAAAGCCTTCGTAATAATAGGAAATATGTTAATCTAACTATATGATAAGTTTAATTTTCAGAATAGTCGGAGGTGCAATTATGGATGAAAAATTGGGAGCTAATATTAAAGATTTAAGGTTAATGAAGAGGATGACGTTAAGTGACGTATCTAAAAAAAGTGGTCTTTCTATTAGTTTCCTGTCACAGGTGGAACGATCTAAAAGTTCTGTTACAATGACATCTTTGAAGAAAATATCAGAAGCACTAGGAGTGAATGTAAGTCACTTTTTCCAAGCAACTGCTACCCAAAGTGCGAGTATTACACGGAAAGAAGATCGTAAGGAACTTAACTATCGGGATATGAGTTTTAGTTTTGCTAACTTAGGAGGGGACTTTCAAAATCCGATTTTTGAACCGATTATTGCAACATTACTACCTGGAGAAACACAGAAAAAACCCTATTCGCATAAAGGACAAGAGTTTTTATATGTATTAGAAGGAACGCTGACGGTTATTTTAAATAATGAAGAGCAGCTTCTTTATCCTGGAGATAGTTTACATATTGAATCTACAAACCCACATGCATGGTTTAACGCATCTGAAGGACCAGTAAAACTTTTAATTGTAGTAGCTTCCGTGAATAGTACGCTGAATAGTTTTGAAATGCATTAACAGGGTGCGAATGAAGGTGTGTCATTCGTAGGAACGTACTTTCTGTATGAAGTCTTTATTATCTAAATTGAAAGTTTTTATTCAAAATACATTGACAATGACAAAAAGGTCATTATAATTAACGAAAGAGCAATCATCTTCGCAATAAACAGAATATTGGGGTTTGCGAGATGATTTTTTTTACACATAAATTGAAGTGGAGGTGAAAATATTAAAGTAGTATGAAAAAACGGGGTAATAAATTTTAATAGTTAGAGTGTGGAAGGGATTATTTGAAAACCTATAATATTATTGATCTTAATTAACTCAATAATCACTCAACTTGAAATCTATATGTAAATGAGGTTTAAAAAAGAAATGAAGGAGGGATACTTTGGTATTTGTAAAAGTAGTAGATAAAATCAATGCCCTTGCAGAAAAGCTATTGGCTATTATATTAGGAGTAATGGCTGTAGTAGTAATGCTTCAAGTGTTAGTCAGATTTATCTTCGAACAATTTTCCGTACCTTGGTCAGAAGAGATTGCAAAATACTTGATGATTTGGCTTACATTTATAGGTAGCGCGATTGCAACGAGAAAAGCAAAACTTATTGCGATTGACTCCGTTGTATTTGCTCTACCAAGGAAATGGGGAGAAATTTTAAAACTCTCCGCTCATATCGTGAGTTTAGTCTTTTATGTTATTTTGCTTATTGTAGGGATTGAGTGGTTCCAATTTGGTTTTACTGAAACTGCACCCGTCTTAAAAATAAGTAAAGCCTATGTATATGCCTCCATGATGGTAGGGGCTGCTTTGATGATAATAAATACTTTAGCGTACCTAATCGAAACGATTCACAACGGGGATGATATCAGAGGCGTGACTGTTGAAGATGAGGTTGGCCCTATCTGAAGCAAAGGGGGATGAGACGATGATTCAAGTATTATTTATAGCATTACTTTTTTTGTTTATCTGTTCGGTACCTATTGCAATATCATTAGGTTTATCATCTGTTATTACATTGAAAATGAATGCGCTTCCACTTAGTGTATTGGCTCAAAATATATTTGAGAGCCTAGATTCATTTACTTTAATGGCAATTCCATTTTTCATATTGGCGGGTAATTTAATGCAAACTGGGGGAATTGCAAAAAGACTAATAGGATTAGCAAATGCTTTGGTAGGTTGGTTCCGTGGAGGATTAGGATCTGTTGCTGTGTTAACATCCATGTTTTTTGCAACACTCTCGGGATCATCTTCCGCTACAACGGCAGCGATTGGCTCAAGCTTAATTCCGGAAATGACAAAAAAGAAATACCCAAAACCCTTCGCTACGGCTATAACAGCATCGTCTGGAGAATTGGGGGCAATCATACCACCATCAATACCAATGATTGTTTACGGGTTAGTAGCAAATGTATCTGTAGGAAGTCTATTTATAGCTGGTATTCTACCTGGCGTCTTTATCGGGATTTCTTTAATGATAACGGTTGTTGTTATTGCGAGAGTTAAGAAGTTTGATCAAGTTGAAGTGATAACTGTGGGTGAGTGGTCCCGAAACTTATGGATTGCATTTCGTCAATCATTGTTTGCCATGCTTATGCCAATCATCATACTTGGAGGTATCTACTTCGGGTTATTCACACCAACGGAGGCGGCGGTAGTCGCAGTTTTCTATAGTTTAATTATTGGTTTGTTTGTTTATAAAGAATTGAAGTGGAGCGATTTAGGACCTATATTCACAAAATCTGCTATATCAACTTCAATTATTCTAGTTATTGTGGCTTTTGCTTCAGTCTTTGCTTACATATTAACGATTGAACAAGTTCCGCATAAATTAAGCGATTTAGTAATTAGTCTATCTGATAGCCCATTGGTATTTATATTATTAACAAATGTCTTTTTGTTAATAACGGGAATGTTTATAGAAACATTAGCTGCGATTATCATTTTAGGCCCTATTCTAGCTCCTGTTGCTATGCTGTATGGGATTGATCCAATCCATTTTGGAATGATTATGATTGTGAATCTAGCTATTGGGATGGTTACACCGCCATTAGGTGTCAATTTGTTTGTTGCTTGTGAAATTGCAGGTCTTCGAATAGAGCAATTAATAAGACCGGTACTTATTTTCCTAGCAGTTCTAATTTTTGATTTAATAATTATCAGTTACTGGGCACCTTTGTCAACGTGGCTTCCTTCGATTATTGGCTAATCCAAATAAACTAAATAGGAGTGGAGAAAATGAGGAAAGTATTGTCTTTAATTTTAACAATGGCACTATTTATGGTGATTGTTACTGGTTGTTCTGAAAAATCTGCGGACTCTGGTGATCAGAAGGAGAAAGGTAAAGAGAAAGACGTAGAATTGAAAATCGGACATATCTTAACACCGGATAGTCATTACCAAGTAATGATTGATGAAATGGCAAAAGTGGCGGAAGAGAAATCAGGAGGATCCATTAAAATTACATCTTTCCCGCAATCTCAATTAGGTGATGAAATAAAAATGATTCAAGCGGCTCGCTCCGGAACAATTTCAATGTTTGTTTCAGGACAAGCAGCATTGGAAAATACGGTTAAAGAGTATGAGATTTTCGATGTTCCGTATTTGTTTGATAGCTTTGATCAAGCGAATGAAGTATTGAGTGGTGACGTTGGTAAAAAGTATTTAGATATGCTTGAAGATCATCAATTAGTTGGACTAGGTTGGTTAACTGCGATGGAGAGAAATGTATTCTCCACAAAAGAAATTAAAACAGTAGAAGATATGAAGGGGCTAAAACTACGAGTTATGCAGGCTCCAGGATATGTTGATACGTATAATGCTTTTGGTTCACAACCTACACCGATGGCTTATTCGGAAGTTTATATGGCGTTACAGCAAGGTGTTGTAAACGGTGGTGATATTTCACCTGACCAGTTTATGAATGATCGATTTAATGAGGTAGCAAAGTATTATAACCTTACGAAATCACATTATCTTCCGGCTTTATTGGTCATGTCCCAAAAACAATGGAACGACCTTTCAGATAATCAGCAACAAATTTTGCAGGAAGCTGCGGATGCAGGCCTGAAGAAAGGTATTGAGTTTTACGGGCAAGCCTATGAGGAATCGTTGAAGAAAGCTGAAGAAGATGGAGTTAAAATTGTCGAGACAGACCTATCGGGATTCAAAGAGAAAGCTGAAAAAACGCATGAATCTCTTATCAAAAGCATTCCGGATGGAAAGGCACTCTACGATGAAATTCAAGCAGCAAAGAAATAAAAATATCGAGATTTAAGCGCGTTCTTGTAGTTTCTACTATTATAAAACAACACACTTAGGAGGAATTTATTATGGTAAAACTTGAAGGGGTATTCCCAGTACTAGTCACACCAATGCTTAACGAACAGGAAATTGATTGGGAGGGTTTTAAAAATAATATCGAGCACTTTATCAATGAAGGCGTTGCGGGGATCGCAATCAACGGTAGTACAGGTGAGTTTGTTAGCTTGACGAAGGAAGAGCGTTTCAAAGCAGTTGAAGTGGCAGTTGCCCAAGTTAATGGACGGATTCCACTCGTTGTTGGAACAGCAGCTGAAACAACGGCGGATGCGATTGAATACACACAACAGGCTGAAAAAGCTGGGGCAGATGCTTCATTATTAATTAACTCGTATTATGCACATCCAAAAGAGGATGAAATCTATGAACACTTTAAAGCAGTTGCAGAATCTGTTAAATTTCCAATTATGATCTACAACAATCCATTCACATCAGGTGTTGATATTAGTACAGAAACGATTTTACGTGTTGGACGCGACGTGGAAAACATTACACATATTAAAGAATCAAGTGGCGGTATCGGCAAAGCGCGCGACATCGCAAGACAAGGTGCAGGCTTCCTTGAAGTATTCTGCGGTTCTGAAGACTTGGCAATTGAATCCCTTCTTGTTGGGGCAACAGGCTGGATTTCCGTATCTGGAAACATTGCGCCACGGCTTGTGACTGATTTGTATAACCATGTTCAAAAAGGGGAAATGGACGAAGCGTGGGCATTGTACGATCGACTACTTCCGCTATGCGAGTTCCTTGAAGGCTCTGGGAAATACGTGCAGATTGCGAAAAGATCAATGGAACTACAAGGCTTGGCAGGTGGACCATGCCGTCGTCCAAGATTACCATTGAGCGAAGAAGAAGATGCGAAACTAAAAGAGTTAATGTATAGCCTAGAAGCAATCAAAAACTGAGGGAGGGGAACTAGAGATGAAAGCAACGGATTATAAACTAAAACCAAAAGTCCAAGCATTTTTAGAAGGCGTTAAAGGCCTATATATCAATGGAGAATACGTACCAGCGATTGGTGGAAAAACATTCAACGTTGTGAACCCAGCGAATGAAGAAGTCACTGCACAAGTAAGTGAAGCACAAGCGGAAGATATCGAAGTAGCGGTTGCGGCTGCACGCAAAGCGTTTGATGAAGGTGAATGGACGAAGATGGCAGCAGCTGATCGTTCTCATCTCATCTACAAATTTGCGGATTTATTGGAAGAAAACCGTGAAGAACTTGCGCAGTTGGAAGCACTTGATAATGGAAAACCGTATGAGGTGGCTTTGGCGGATGACGTCGATGGCACGGTTCAACATTTCCGCTACTATGCAGGGTGGGCAACGAAATTATTGGGCAAAACGACACCGATCTCTCCAGATTATTTGAATTACACGGTTCATGAACCAGTAGGCGTTGTTGGGCAGATTATTCCTTGGAACTTCCCGCTCGCAATGGCGGCGTGGAAGCTTGGATCAGCATTGGCTGTAGGTTGTACAGTCGTCATTAAGCCAGCGAGTGAAACACCGCTATCCCTTCTTTATGCAGCACGGTTGTTTAAAGAAGCAGGCTTCCCAGATGGCGTTGTTAACGTCGTTCCGGGGGCAGGTCGTGTAGCAGGTGATGCCATTATCATGCATAAAGACGTGAACAAAGTGGCGTTCACAGGATCAACAGCAGTTGGAAAAGAAGTGATGAAAAAAGCGGCGGAGCAAATTAAAGGCGTAACGTTAGAACTTGGTGGAAAATCACCGGCGATTATCCTTGAAGATGCGAACTTAGAAGAGGCAATTGAAGGCGCATTCAATGGGACGATGTACAACCATGGACAAAACTGTAGTGCGACAACACGTATTTTCGTCCAACGCTCCATCTACAATGAAGTCGTTGAAGGCATCGTGAAACGTGTCAATGATGTAAAAGTGGGGCCAGGAATGGACGCAGCAACAGATATGGGGCCACTAGTCTCTAAAAAACAACAAGAAACAGTCCTTGGCTATATTGCGTCTGGGAAAAAAGAAGGTGCACGTTTAGTTGCGGGCGGCGACAAAGCATATGACAAAGGCTTCTTCGTGCAACCGACTGTTTTTGCGGACGTAGAAGATCATATGACCATCGCACGTGAAGAAATCTTTGGGCCAGTTATGTCCATCTTTGTTTTCGATACGGTTGAAGAGGTTATCAAACGTGCCAACGACAGCGATTACGGATTAGCAGCGAGTGTTTGGACAGAAAATATTAAAACAGGCCATTACATTGCGGGCAAACTACAAGCTGGTACAGTGTGGATCAATGACTTCGGTCTTGAGTGGGAAACGATGCCATTTGGTGGCTATAAACAATCCGGAATCGGACGCGAAATGGGCGGCGAGTATGGATTGGAGAACTATACGGAAGTGAAAAGTGTTTTTGTGAATATTAAGCAGTAAGTGTTTGAACGACCTCGGATGATGTGATGCTGAGGTCGTTTTTCACCTTGAAGGCTATTCAAAACAAACCTGTCTCGCAAGCGATTAGCCATTTAAGAATCCTGCCGAATCCCGGAGCTGTTGAGCTTGCAGTTTTAGCTGTAGAATTGCCAACACTATCGTAATTGTATTCTGAAAAGCCGAGGTTATACAATTCTTGATTCATTTATACTGAATATATTGAACAAGTGAATTCGATATAGCCGCCTTACAAATGGACGTGGGGGCATCCTTGGAAGGTCGGATTCAAAATTGTTCTTTATATACAGTAAGTAGATTTTTAAGGGGGAATCAATGATGGGATTAGTGGAATTTCTAGCAATGATGGTGGGAGCGTTACTTGTTACTTTCATATTAATGGTGGTTGGGGAGAAAATCATTTCTTTAGTGATTCGAGAAAACTGTGCACCCTTTATTAAAATAATCGGTTCGCTTGTATTTGCACTTGGGATATTGTCTGTATGTATGTATTCTATTGATAAAGCTTCGGAAGTTAGTATTTTTATGTTAAGTGGAAGCATCATTCTATTGAATAAGTTCTGGTTTGGGCATTTTTCGAGAGAATAGTAAAAAGGAATGGAGACGGTTGTCATCTCCATTCCTTTTTTTATTTATAGGAAACTATAAAATTCTCGTACTGTGGACGCGGTCGACTGGCCTTATGCCTATCGCACCCAAGCGGGCGCCCTGCGCTTTTGTTTATACTTGGATTTCCTTTCGTTTACTAGAAGGTGGGATTCTTAATTCCTCACGATATTTGCTGATAGTTCTTCTAGAAATCGTAATACCTTTTTCAGTTTCGAAGTATTCCGCAATCTTTTGATCGGAATACGGTTTGAACTTGTTTTCTTGTGCGATAAAGCTTTCCAGTAATGTTTTCACGGTTGTTTGAGAAATGGTGTTGCCATCGGTTGTCTCAAGCTTGGACGTGAAAAGAATTCGGAGGTCAAAAGAACCAAACGGTGTCTGCAACACTTTGTTAGTTGTCGCACGGCTAACCGTTGATTCATGCATATCAATGGCTTCTGCGACTTCTTTTAGCGTAAGAGGCTTCAGTGCTGACGGGCCATTTTTAAAGAATGCTTCTTGCTGTTCTAGCAAAATATGCATAATTTTGATAATCGTATTTCGACGCTGTTCAATGCTACTGAGTAGCCATTGATAGCTTTTATACTGTGTGTTGATATATTTGGACATATCGTCCTTTGCGTTTAAGTAATGTGCATAATCTTTATTTACCTGAATAGCAGGCAAATAGCCATCATTCAAATGGAAAACGAATGCATCATTTTTCCATTCTACAACAATATCAGGCGTCGAATACTCTGTGGAACTATTGGCAGTGAATGAGCATGGCCTTGGATTGAGTGTTTGAATGAAATCATAAAGATCTTTCACTTCAGTCATTGTGATATTCAGATGTGAAGCGATGGCATTCCATTTACGATCTGCAATCAATTGCAGGTGATCGTTCACCAAACGTTCTGCTAACTCATTTTCTGGGTATGTATGGGTGATTTGTAGGAGTAGGCATTCTTTTAAGTTTCTAGCGCCTATCCCGGCAGGCCCTACTTGTTGGAGTAGTTGAATGCCTTTATCGATTTCTTGTTCATCAAACTTCAAATACCCATCGGCATCGTGGATTTGGAGATAGCCATTATCATCAAGGTTATAAATGAGATAGCTCAGCAGTTTTTGTGTCTCGTTGTCCGGAAACATGAACTTCGCATGCTCGAACATTTCATCACGTAAATCTTTTTCGCTACCTTGAATCGCATCAAGGGGCATTTCAGACGATCCGAAAGAGCTCGTTTTTCGATTTAAGCGCTCTTCATAAGAATTGTTGTCTTTTTTTTCTTTAAGCTCGATGAGTGGATTTTCCAGCTCTTGCTGTCGAATATATTGTTCTAACTCGTAAGTTGAAAATTGTAAGAGTTCAATAGCCTGCCTTAACTCAAGCGTCATTAACAGATTTAGTTCTTGCCGCTGTTGGAGTGCAATTTCCATAAGGATTCCTCCTTTTAAAGGATTGTTAACGCTTACAAAAGTATAACATAGTGTGGGGTGGAATTCGATAGTGAATTAGAATTTTCAGATAGTGGAAAACGATTGCGAACTAAGGTGTATATAGCCAAGTGTCTATTTAATTTATAGGATGTAAAAAAGATTGACATGAATAAAAAGAATATTTACACTATTTGAATAATCGTATATATATTGTTTTGATTGACGTGATTAAGAATGAATCAAAAATTCACATTTTCAGATCTAGTTATTCAAGTAATATATCCATCTAAAGGATATTTAGATTGGGTATACTTTTAAAATAGTACAGCAATATTTTTGGCACGAAAGTTGCACGAGTAATTATGCACAAAAGATGATGAGAAGAGGCGATTAAACAATAGTTATAAAAAGATTGAATATAGATGATTGTAGTATGGCGACAATTATTGTTCCTAAATGATTTTGTACAAGATTCGGGTTCCTTTTAATACCATTAAATCGATGCTTTATGATTGCAAATCAAAAGATGTACCTATTAGCTCATTATCAATACACGATAGTTTAAAGTTATTTTTACAAAAAATCTTAAGGTGGTTTGAGTATATAGATATATCGAGGGGAGTCGAATGTAGATAATGACAACAATAATCTGTACGGGATATTCACGATTACCTGAGGGCATGGCAGCAAAAAATTTATACGGGGTTATGGGTGTGGGATTTGAAATTGATCCGGAAACTGATAAGGTGATTAAAACATCCAGTACTTTTATTACGAGTATGTGTTCTGATTTTATCGATTCTATTTTCAAAGGACATTGTTTAGCGCAAGGTATTGATAACCAAATAAAAATATTTGAGGGAAGATATTTTGGCTTGGGGAAGAAAGCTATAGTAATGGCAATGAGAGATGCTTACAATCAATATTTAATTTATAATAGTATGAAAGGGTGTTGACTTTTCAAGTTGGTGCATTATAATCTAATTATATTGAATATTCAGCCTGCTAGCTTAAGATTTTGTTAAGAAGTGTCCCTTCTTAATATGAAAATTTTAAATCCGAGCAGAACTAAAAATGCTAACAAAGCATTTTTAGTTCTGCTCTTTTTTATTGGGAGGTATTGGATGAAGAAAAATGACGGTAGGATATTAGCTACTTTGAATACAATGGAAGATTTGAATTTTGAATTTTTAATAGTTAGTTCAAAAGAAAATATTAGATATTTATTTGGTCAAGTTTTAGAAACAGGAAAAAGACTCAGTGCTGTAATTGTAAAAACAAATGGTGATATGCATCTGATTATTAATCAAATGTTTTCCGATAAGGTGATTCATGTATCTAATATGAAAATCCATTATTACAATGATGGAGAAAATCCACTTGTAGAAATAATGAAAGCGCTTCCCGCAGGCGGTTATGGAGGTATCGATCAAACATTCAACATAAAAGATTATCTAGAAATCGTGAACAATAGAGCAGATGTAAAACTGGTGTTATCAAATTGTGTTGAGAAAATAAGAGAAATTAAAGAGACAGAAGAAATTAATCTCTTACGTCAATCTTCTAGAATTGCGGATGCTGTCATGCATCAAATTGTGCAATTACAAAGCTTTCCAGACACTGAAGAGTCGATTGAACGAATCATAAAAGGTTTTTTTAGAGAATATGACGTATCACATCTGACCTTTAATCCGATTATAGCTAGTTCCGATAATACAGCGAATCCGCATCATATTCCAAGTTACAGATTTACAGAGATGAATAAACCTTTATTGATTGATCTAGGTGGAAAGTATCAAGGCTACTGTTCGGATACAACGAGAATGTTTTATTTTTCGGAGGCTGACAAAAAGTTCTTATCCTATTACGAGTATTTAAAGGAAGCCCAAAACTCAGTTTTAGAAATAATAAAGCCTGGTATTGAAATAAGAGAAATTGAGTTATTTATTAGGGATTACCTCAAGAAAAAAAATCTCGAGGAATTATTTATACATGGTACAGGTCATGGCATCGGCTTAGAAGCGTATGAGTCACCTAATATTCATAGCCAAAACAAAGAGATAGTAAAGGAGGGGATGGTAATCACGGTAGGGCCAGGGCTTTATGCAAGAGGTGAATTTGGAATGAGGATTGAAGATGTGATATGCGTAACTGAAAATGGATACGAGAATTTTAACAAATCGAGCAAGGATTTAGTGTTACTCGAATTTCATTAATCGTACAGAGGAGGAGTAAGATGGTTGCTTTAAAAAAGATGAGATGGTTAGCGATAGTGATTGCGGTAGTTATGGTGATTTCAGGATGTAGCTATGAAGATACCAATCAAGGAACAAGTAGCGAGGGTTCTTCAGCTGGAGCGAATGAAATTAAAGTAGCATTGGATATTGATGCGGTTTCCACTGACCCGAGGCTGACGAATGAATCAGCAGGGAAAAGGGTCAATGAGCTGGTCTATGATGGGTTAGTTAGACTATCTAATAATTTAGAACCCGAACCTTCTTTGGCTTTAGAGTGGAGTAATCCGGATTCAAAAACATGGATTTTCAAATTAAGAGAAAATGTGAATTTTCATGATGGAGAGCCACTCACTGCTGAGGATGTGAAATATACGTTTGATACATTATTAGACCCAGAGTTTCAAGCGCCATCGCTTGCGCTTTATGATCCAATTGAATCTGTAGAGATTATAGATGAATATACAGTCCAATTCAATTTAAGCCGTCCATATGCTCCACTGTTAAGTAATCTTGAACTAGGAATTGTTCCGAAGCATATTGCCGAGAAAGAAGATAAGAGTTTATCTTCGAATCCAGTTGGGACAGGACCTTATAAAATGGTGAAATGGGAAAAGAACAGTGAAATCAGTTTCGAGAAAAATGAATCGTATTGGGGTGGAGAAAGTAAAGTATCAAAAATCACTTATTACATTATTCCAGATAATTCTACACGGGTAGCATCATTAGAATCTGGCGACATTGACTTTATTCATTCACCCCTATCTCCTCAAGATATTGAAAGAGTAAAAGGAAATGATAAATTTAATGTCGTTGAAACACAGGGCTTAGGATTTACTTACTTGAACTTCAATCATCAAAATGAATTGTTATCTGATGTGAAAGTTCGACAAGCGATTTCTCATTTAATAGATAAAGAAGTCATTTCAAAAAGCATTTATCGTGACATGGATACGCCGGCGTTATCTCCATTGATTCCAGCTTCATGGGCTTTTACAGAGGACGTACCGGTGTTTGGATATGACGTTGAAATGTCGAAGAAGTTATTTAAAGAAGCGGGCTGGGAAGATACAGATGGTGATGGGTTTTACGATAAAGAAGGAAAGCGTTTTGAAATAAAAATTTCTACGCATAGTGAGGATCCGAATCGAATTCAAACTGCCGAGTATTTGCAAAATGAACTCGAGAAGAATGGCATAAAAGTAGAGGTATTAACAAACGAATGGCCTACATTTAGTACGAATATGTTGGAAGGGAAATTTGATATTGCACTCTTGGGTTGGTTGAACTTATTCGATCCAGACAGGGCTATGTATAACCAATTTCATTCTCAAAGTGGATCTAACTATGGGAAATACAATAATGAAAAAGTCGATGCATTATTACTCTCTGGAAGAGAAACTTTGGATCAAGAAAAACGAAAAGAAATATACAATGAAATTGCTCAAATTGTAACGGAGGAAGTTGGATATAACGTTCTTTTATATCAAGGTTATATCGCGATGTATAGTAAACGTATAGAAGGCTTTACCCCTAATGCAAGTGGTAACCTGTATGGATTAAGAAATGCGGTATTAACAGAGTAAACTTGATATTTAATTCGGGAAAGGAGATCCCTTTCCCGTGTTAGGAGTGATACAATGATCAATTTTATATTTAAAAGAATACTGCAGCTGATTCCTGTTTTGCTGGGGATTTCTGTATTGGTTTTTCTACTACTCTATTTAATACCGGGCGATCCTGCGATGACCTTATTAGGACAAGATGCAACAGTGGAGGAAATAGACAGATTCAAAGAACAAATGGGACTTAATGAACCTTTTATTGTCCAATTGGGCGTTTTTTTACTAAAACTTGTAAAAGGGGATTTAGGGGATTCTATCTTTCAGAGTATGCCAGTCGCTGATATTATAATGAAGCATTTGCCAGCAACATTAGAACTTGCAACACTTGCTTTAATAATTGCCCTGATAATTGCTATTCCGGTAGGAATCATTTCAGCAGTAAAGCAGTTTTCATGGGTAGATTATACGAGTATGTTTTTTGCGCAATTAGGTGTATCTATTCCTGTATTTTGGTTAGGTTTAATGATGATTTTGTTCTTCTCTGTAGAACTAAATATGCTACCATCTTTTGGACGTGGTGACCCTTTATTCTTCTCGATTGCTCAAACGATAAAAACAGGAAATCTCTATTATGTAGTAGATAGTTTGAAGCATATCATATTGCCAGCTTTAGCATTGGGATTAATGAGTGCTGCTTTTATTACTAGGATGGTTAGGTCAGCCATGTTGGAAGTTCTAAAAGAAGATTATATTCGAACAGCCGAAGCAAAAGGTGTAAAGGGTTTCTTTGTTGTTATTAAACATGCATTTAGAAATGCTTTGATTCCTATTGTAACAATTGTGGGATTACAATTCGGAAACTTGTTAGGCGGGGCAATCGTAACTGAAACGGTATTTGCTTGGCCGGGAATAGGTCGTCTAGTGATTACAGCAATTGGACAAAGGGACTTTCCATTAGTTCAAGGAACGGTTTTAGTAATCGCATTAGTATTTGCTTTGATAAATTTAGTAGTTGATATCCTTTACACTTTAATAAATCCGAAAATACAGCAGTAGTAGGTGGTGGAATGGAGATGGAAGCAAACAGCAGCATAGAATCGAAAAAAACTAAATTGCACAAAGTAAAAAAGATTAAGGTTATCGATATATTCAATTATTTGTGGCAAAGTAAGTCCGTTTTTTTTGGTGGAATAATTGTAGCGATTGTTATAGTTTGTGCAATATTTGCTCCGTTCATATCGACACATGATCCATTCGAGATGAATATGAGTAATGGGCTATTAAAACCAGGAGAGAACGGCCATATTTTAGGTACCGATCAATATGGAAGAGATTTATTTACAAGATTAATATATGGAGCTAGAGTTTCTTTGAAAGTTGGGATTTTCGCTGTTCTAATTTCGATGAGTATAGGTGTGACACTGGGATTAATTGCAGGATACTATGGTGGGATTATTGATAGCATCATTATGAGAATCGTTGATATTTTTCTATCTTTCCCTGTAATTCTATTAGCGATTGCTTTGGTTGCTTCATTGGGACCTGGTATTAACAGCGTAATTTTAGCGCTCGGTCTTGTATATTGGACCAACTATGCGCGGGTAGTAAGGGCAAATGTGCTGTCCATTAAAGAAGAAGAATATATTCAGGCGGCTAAAACAATTGGGTCTTCAGATTTCAGAATTATCTTTTTTAATATACTGCCGAATAGTTGGGCTCCTATTATTGTAATTGCAACGTTAGGTTTGGGTGTAGCAATTGTTTCAGAAGCTACCTTAAGTTTTTTAGGATTAGGCATTCAACCTCCGGAAGCGAGTTGGGGATGGACGTTGGCTTTTGGAATGAAGTACATTAGAGAATCTTTTTATCTGTCACTATATCCTGGAATCGCAATCATGATTACGGTCCTTGGATTTAACTTGTTGGGAGATGGAATTAGAGATTTAACGGATACGAAGTTGAAAAGGAGATAGTAAATGAATCTTAAGTGTTTCTCACTCCCTTATGACTGAATATTCCGTCTGTTAAACTTTTCACGGGTACTAGAAAAAGTCTGTAAGTACAGGAGGTGCTGGCTATGAGGGATTTGAATAGACCATTTAGGGGAGATGGATAAGTGGAATCTTTCCTGAGAATATGTAAATCAGATTCTCGAAACCTCCAAAAGAAGTGAGCTTATTTTTAATAATGGGAAATTTAAAGTCATAACAAAAAAAGATAAAAGGGAAGGAAGATGAAAATGGAAGTGCAAACAAAAACAGAAAGAAAATACGAAGAGGTATTTGTAACACATTTATCAAACGGAGAAAAATTGACATTACCAATACACACAATCACTGGAGCACAACCAGGGCCGATATTGGGAATTTCAGCTGCCATTCATGGAGATGAAATTATAGGAACGGAGATCATAAGAAGAGTTTACGATCAAATAGATGAATCCAATCTAAGTGGAACAGTGCTTTTATTACCGATAGCAAATCCTTTAGCATTTGAAAGTGTATCGCGTAATACTCCTATGGACATGAATAATTTAAACAGACTTTTCCCAGGTACAGAAAAGGGATGGATCAGTGAAGTGCTTGCTAATAGTATTACGAAGAACTTTTTGGACAAAGTGGAGTATTATATCGATTTGCATGCTGGCGGGGCAGTTCCTATTGTGGACTACGTGTACATTCAAAACGATGAGTCACTTTCAAGAGCATTCAATTTTCCACTCCTTTATCGTCCGTCGAATCCATATGAAGGAACGACTGCTACTTACACAATGAGTAAAGGGATCCCAAGTATAACAGTAGAAGTCGGTGGCGGTCCGAACTTTGAAAAAGACATTGAAAGAGGCGTACAAGGAATTATTAATAGTATGAAACATTTGAAGATGATACCTGGAACACCAGTGAAAAAAGAGGATCAAACGGTTCTTACTGAAATAAAACTAATTCGACCTGAACATGGAGGATTATTAGTTCCAGCATATGATTTTGACTACGTAGGAAAAGAAATCGTAGGAAAACAAGTGCTTGCTAAGATATACAATCCGAAAACATTTGAATTAGTAGAAACGATTGAAACGCCATTCGAGCGGAATGTTATTGTTCAAATGAGAGGGTTACTGGCTACGATAAACCCAGGTGATTATTCATTTATGATAGGGAATCTAGATACGGCAGAGCCGAATAAATGAAACAGCCTCTGATAATGTATGAGGACAAGGACTTCCGTTTAAGCGAGGAATACGCGAGTATCGTTCAAGGTCTAGACAATTACTTTAAATCTAATTACACAGATGGTACAGATGCTGTGTTAAATGCGGAGGGACTAGTTCCGGTTAACCTAACACAAATCAAGGCTAGAGAATATTCGGACTGGGAAGCAATCATAGCTGATTTAAATGATTTAAAAGTGGGATACCGGGCAATTACAAGTGAGTTGCGAAGCTATTACATGCTTAAACAAATTGATAGTTTAATAAGCTTGGTTAGATGGTCGCGAAAAGACGATTTTGACTTCCGTACCAAAGTGAGAGGCTTTTTGTTTGTTGATGAGAACCCAATTACACGCAGAGAATGCGAACAATTGCATGCAATGCTGCAGGAGAAATTTCAAAGTATTGGTCTTCGAGGAGATGTCCATTCAAATTATCATAAGTGGACACAAGATCGATTAGTTCCTGCACAAGAAATAGAATCTACATTGAATCATTTATTTATACAAGCAAAACAGCAGGTCATGGAAAAAATGTTTCCGGATATTGAAGATGTTCAAGTTAAAGTGAAGATTGCTCACAATATCCCATTCAGCGCATACTGCGACTATGTGAACGAAACGATGATTATTAATGGGGATTATGACTATACGTATGAATCGTTGAAACATTTAGCAACACATGAAGTTTTTCCAGGCCATACAACACATCTACACATGAGGGAAATGGAATACAAAAAAGGAAATATTCCTGCTGACGCTGCCCTCGTCATTACGAATACTGCTTCAAGCCCTATATTTGAAGGGATTGGAGATAATGGATTGGACTTTATAGGTTGGAATGAATCTATAAACGATGAAATTTCAACTATTATTCAGATAATCAAATCCATTTCGGGGATAAATTCTTCCTACCAGCTAAACGAACTGAAAAAATCACCAGATGAAATTTCTCAATTTCTGAAGGAGTTTGCCTTTGGGCAGGAAGAATGGATTGAATCGAGGTTACGATTCATGAGTCATCCGCTGAGAGGGCCCTTCATCTACTCTTATTTTAGAGGATATGAAGGTGTCCGCGAAGTATACAAGAGACTTTCAGCGAATGAAAAACCGGAATTTTTCGATTACCTATACAAAAATATGTTGACTCTTAATGAGTTAAAGAAATTTAGATAAGGAGAATTTAGATGCCAAATAATAAATCACTTGCTTTATATAATGACATTAAAGATTACGTACCTGGTGGTGTCCATTCGAATAGCCGCTTCCGTGATCCGCATCCTATCTATTTTAAAAGTGCGGATGGTGCATATATGACAGACGTTGATGACAATAAGTACTTAGATATTATTATGGGGAACGGCGCAGCCATTTTAGGGCATAACAATACTGAATTCAATGAATTGATGAGTAGCTATTTACAAACTGGAATTATTACTGGGGTAGAAACAGAATTGAGTGTGAAAACAGCGAAGAAATTTTTAGAACTTGTTACCCCAGCTGAACAAGTCAAGTTCGCAAATACAGGAACGGAAGCCATTATGCATGCGATGATGATTGCTAGAACTTACACAGGAAAAAGTGATATTGCGGTTATTGAAGGTGCTTACAACGGGTGGCATGACGCGGTCAATGTCAGCACATGGCCATCATTGGATTTGGCGGGTGAAGCACACGAGCCAAAATCATTGCCAGGATCACTTGGATTGAAACAGGTAACTGTGAATAGTACGCTTGTGCTGCCATTTAATAATATTGAGGCAACTGAGAAATTACTAGCAGAGAATCATGAGCGTATAGCCGCTTTGATCATTGAACCAACAATGATAGATATCGGGTATGTTCGAGCGGATATTGCGTATCTAAAATCGCTAAGGGAGCTCTGTACGAAATACAATATCATCTTAGTATTTGATGAATTATTGACTGGCTTTAGAGAATCTAAAGGTGGGGCGCAACTTCGTTATGGAGTGACTCCGGATCTTTCTACTTTCGGTAAAGCAATCAGTAATGGTTATCCTTTATCAGCTGTTGCAGGTAGGGCTGAGGTAATGAGAAAGGCGGCTCCAGGGCCTGGTTCATGTTCTTTTGTAGGAACGTATAATGGCCATCAAGTTTCATTAGCTGCATCATTAGCATTTATGGAAATATATGAATCTCAAAACGTCTTACAAACGCTTGATACACGAACTGAAATCTTAATTCAAAAGTTTAATGAAAGTGCTAAGTCCAAAAATATTTCGGCAATTATGGAAGGAAAGGGCGGACATTTCCATTGGTATTTCTCTGAAAGTGCCCCGAGAAACTATAGGGAGGCTGCGGTGACAAATAAAGAAGCGTATCAAAAGTTTACTGCTGCTTTAAGTGAGAAGAATGTATTTTGTTCAGGTAACTTCTTGCTGCACCATGCAATTTCTCTCGCACATGGTGAAAAGGAGCTTAATGATTTAGTGAAATTAATGGATGAAAGCCTTGACGTTTTAACATTAGTGAAAAAATAATGTCTATATTTTAAGGAGTGATAAATTTGAAACGAAAAATTTTAGACGTTAAAAATTTATCTACTAGCTTTAGAAACAAGAAAGAATCCATTGTAACGGTAGATAATATTTCCTTTGAAGTGTATGAAGGTGAAACATTAGGGATAGTTGGCGAATCAGGTTGTGGAAAAAGTTTAACTTCATTATCTATCATGGGGTTAGTTAAATCACCAGGAGAAGTAAAAGCTACATCGATTTTATATGACGGAATGGATTTAGGGAACATGAGTAAGAAGGGCTTCAGGGAAATCAGAGGAAATAGTATGTCAATGATTTTTCAAGAGCCAATGACGTCTCTTAATCCGGTTTATAAAATAGGTAACCAAATTGAGGAATCGTTGAAAATTCACAAGAAAATGGATAAAGCCCAAAGATATACCATTATTATTAATTTGCTTGAACAAGTGGGGATTGCTAGGGCTGAGGAAATAGCTGACAGTTATCCACATCAATTATCTGGCGGTATGAGGCAGAGAGTTATGATTGCAATGGCGATTGCCTGTCAACCTAAATTAATAATAGCTGACGAACCTACAACCGCACTAGATGTTACGATTCAAGCTCAAATATTGGATTTGCTTAAAAATCTACAAATAAAAAACAATATGGCCATGATTTTAATCACCCATGATTTAGGTGTTGTATCGGAAGTTTGTGAAAGAGTTGTAGTGATGTATGCGGGTAAAATTGTGGAACGTGGAGAGGTTAGAAGTGTTTTATCTAACCCTGAACATCCATATACAAAAGGTCTACTTGCTTCACTACCTAAAAATGCACAACCGCAGTCGAGATTGCCATATATCCCAGGACAAGTGCCTCCCCCTAAAATGTGGGGAGGAGGTTGTCGGTTTGCGGATAGATGTGCTTCCGCATTTGACAAATGTCGCAACGAACAACCACCACTCTTTACTACAGAAAATCAAAGTGAGGTAGCTTGTTGGAGCTATGAAAGAGAGGGGGTTGTTCACAATGGCTAAGGGGAAGACAGAAGATGTGGTATTAAAGGTAACGAACTTAAAAAAATATTTCCCCATTAAAAAAGGCGTTAAATCTAGTAAAGAATATGCAGTAAAAGCTGTTGATGATGTCAGTTTTGAGGTTTTAAGGGGAGAGACGCTAGGGATAGTTGGTGAGAGTGGATGCGGGAAGTCTACGATGGCTAGGGCGATAATCCAACTATTTCAAATAACAGACGGCTCTGTGGAGATTGACGGAAAACGAATGGAGTCGTTGAATAAGCAAGAAATGAAGAAGATGAGAAGAGACATTCAAATGGTCTTTCAGGATCCTTATGCAAGTCTGAATCCTAAATGGTCCATAGAAAGGACTCTTTTGGAACCGTTAAAAGTTCATGGGATTGGCAGTAAAAAAGAAAGAAAAGAGAAAATCGACTCTATACTTAATGCTGTAGGATTAAATCCAACATATGCTGAAAGATATCCGCATGAATTTAGTGGCGGACAGCGACAAAGAATCGGAATAGCACGTGCATTAATATTAAACCCAAAAATAATTGTTGCAGATGAACCTGTATCTGCCCTAGATATATCTGTGCAAGCGCAAGTCATAAATTTGTTGAAAGATTTACAGGATGAATTTAATTTGACATATCTTTTTATTACGCATGATTTGTCGGTAGTTCAACATATTTCCGATCGAGTAATGGTTATGTATCTCGGAAAAGTAGTAGAGATATCTAGTACTAAGAAGCTATTCGAAGGTTCATTACATCCATATACACAAGCGTTGATCTCTGCTGCCCCCGAAGTTAATCCCGAAATTCAAAAAGAAAGGATTATTTTGAAGGGGGATGTACCAAACCCGGCAAAACCGCCAAGTGGTTGTTCGTTTCATACGAGATGCCCATTGGTCATGGAGCAATGTAAAAGTGTTGCACCTATGTTGAAAGAAGCGAAATCTGAACAATTTGTAGCATGTCATTTATATAATGAAAAAGAGATGTCGGATGAGGATAATCCCCATATTGAAAATCGAGTTGTTGCAAAGAAAGAAGAGGTCTACGGATAACTTAAAAGGACAAAAAGGTATTTTTTCTTCGAATTACTTGAAGGAAAGATACCTTTTATTTTAAATTGTAAAAGTTGCTATGGTGATAGGTCGTTGTCTTGAAGTTGCTAATTTAGTAGAGAATATGAAAACCCTCCGAGAATGCTGTCAGGTCAACATTCTCGGGGGGATTTGATTGCTATTAGTCAAGATTCAACTTATTGGGTAGCACCTTCTCATGTATAAGTTAAAGAATCTGCAGTTGTTTTGGGAATGAGCTCAATACGACAGTTTCCCCTTTTTCATTGATGTAAACAGTGTCTTCAATTCGCACCCCGCCATGCTCCGGAATATAAATACCCGGTTCAATCGTAAAGACCAGTCCTTTTTCAGCCAGCTGCTCATTATTTTGATGGATTGAAGGCTCTTCATGTACTTCAATGCCTAAGCCGTGCCCGACACGGTTATTGAAATAGTCGCCATATCCTTGATCAATGATGACGTTTCTTGCAGCAATGTCGAATGTTTTTAAAGGAACCCCTGCTTGTACTGCGTTAATGCCTGCTTCATTTGATTGTAAAACGATGTCGTAAATCTCTTTTTGTTTGTCGGAAGCTTCGCCGATAATGAATGTTCGTGTAATATCGGAACAATAACCATCTTTGATAACCCCGAAATCAATCAACAGGTAATCGCCTTTTTGGATTTTACGTTCGCCAGGAGAACCATGTGGCAAAGCCGCTTTTTCGCCTGTCAGCACGATAGTTGAGAAAGAAGGACCGTCTGCACCAAATTTGCGCATCAAAAACTCCAGTTCTGCCGTCAATTCTGATTCAGACATACCCACACGTACTTTTTTAACCCCTTCTGCTAGTACTTGTTCAATAATCTCAATCGCTTTCTTAAGCTGTCCGATTTCTTCTTGGGATTTACGCATTCTTTGTGTATTGATGAACGGTTGAACATCGATAACTTGGACATGCGGATAAACTGTTAGCAAGCTCGTATAGCGGTCGTAACTAAGTGCCTTTGCCTCAATGCCTACAGTCTTAGCAATGTCACCAACTGTTTGCTGAACAATGTCAAAAGGTACTTGTTCGTCTGAAATTGGAATAACCTTCGTAATATCAGACTCTTGCATAGCTGCATCTTTATCTAAAGCAGGCACGAACAAATAGTTCTCATCTGCACGCGTGTCAATAATAATAGACATAAATCGTTCATGAGGTTCCGAATTGAAGCCCGTATAGTAGTAAACATTTGCCGGCGCAGTAATCATGACTGCATCGATATTGTTGTCGATAAGATGTTTTTTTAATAGTGCTCGTCTTGTTTCGTAGATAGTTGTCAAAAGAGATTCCTCCTTAAGGTTTTATAATAAATAATGATGCAAGAATTATGCCATATAAATAGAAGAAGTGGAAGAGACATTGTGGCATAATTCTTGCATTATAGTTATCTACCGAATAATAAAGGGGGGACTCACAGGCTTTGCTTACGGAAAGTTTGAGGTGTATATTCACAGGTTTAAATGACAGAAAAATCAGTAATATGGGGGTGGAGTGAGAAAACTGCTTTTAGTCTGTTTGCAAATAAAGTGTACAAGACAGAGTTGTACATAAACGAATAGGTTTAACTACTTTCAAGGTGTGAACAGTTGTATAAATTTTTAGTCTCTTCTAAAATATTTTACACTCTATTCACAAAAATTAGACAGTCGTTTTTATAATTACCCGTCATGAATGCAAGTGGATACATTGGGTGAAATTTAAGGAATTCCATTTGTAAACTAACCTAACTTAGGAGGCGACAAACGATGAAGAAGAAAATTACGTGGCTCTTTACACTAATTTTAGCAAGCTTGGTTGCATTGGCTGGATGTTACGGTGGAGAAAAGCCAGCTGACGAGGAAGAGAGTAAGGGGGAAGGAAAGAGTGAAGAGACGGCAAAAGCGAGTGTACTTCACTTAGCGGCGGCTGGAGAAATCCCAACGCTTAAAACAAATGGGCAGATGGATGGATTATCCGAAACGATATTGCAAAATCTTTATGAAGGCCTTTTCAAACTAGATGCAGATGACAATATTGTAGAAGGTATCGTCGACACATACGATGTAAGCGAAGATGGAAGCACCTATACATTCCATTTGAAGGAGGCAGTTTGGAGTAACGATGAACCCGTAACTGCTGATGACTTCGTTTACGCTTGGAAAAGAAACATGCATCCGGAAACCTTTTCACCCCACGCATATTTAATGGGACCAGTAAAAAATGCTGCACCAATACAAGATCCTGACAGTGAACTTTATGGAAAAGTAGATGAGCTTGGTGTCAAAGCAGTTGATGCATCTACATTAGAAGTGCAATTGGACAACACGGTGCCTTACTTCACTGAACTTCTTGCTCATCCAGTTTTCTATCCTCAAAATGAAAAGTTTGTAGCAGAGCAAGGAGAGCAATACGCACTTGAGCCTGAAAATTTGATTACAAATGGACCGTTTGTTTTGGATTCATGGGAGCATGATCAGAAGTGGGTATTGAAAAAGAATGCGAAATACTGGAATGCAGATACTGTAAAACTTGATGAAGTTAATTTTAAAGTTGCAAAAGATACTGCGACTGAAGTGAATCTGTATGAGACTGACACAATTGATGTTGCGACTTTATCATCGGAATTTGTAGATGTTTATAAAGACCACGCGGAATATACAACATCACTTAAATCAGAAGTGTACTTTTTACGTATGAATCAGAAAAATCCGCACTTGGCAAATGTCAATATCCGCAAAGCAATTGACATGGGGTGGGATAAGGAGCAATCTGCTGAATCCATTTTGAAGAACGGTTCAAAAGCTGCTTATTGGCTCGTATTTCCAGGCTTCGTAGAGACAACGAATGGTGGGGACTTTAGGGACAGCTTCGGGGATTTAAACAAAGGAACAGTTGAAGAAGCGCAAGAACTTTGGGAAAAAGGTCTTGGAGAACTTGGAATAAGTGAAATGTCATTGGAACTATTAAGTTATGACGATGGACAAAGAAAATCTGTTGCAGAGTACATGAAAAACCAATTGGAAAAAAATCTTCCTGGCTTGAAAATAACGATTAATCAGCAACCAAACAAGCAAAAACTAGCATTGGAAGATGTACAGGATTATGATTTGTCGCACTCTGGTTGGAGAAATGACATTGCGGATCCAGTTGAATTCTTGTCCGTATTCTTATCAGATGGGCCTTACAACTGGCAGGATTTCAAAAATGATCAATTTGATCAATTTGTCAAGAAAGCAATGGTAGACTTCTCGGATAATGATCAACGTACTGTAGAACTACAGGAAGCTGAGGATATTCTAATTGGGCAGCAGGCAGCTATTTCGCCAATGTACCAAGCAGGTTCTTCTCGTCTTGTTAAACCTCATGTAAAAGGTTTTGTCGCACATGCGAAGAATACGTATTCTTATCAATGGGTCACGATAGAAGAATAAATTAGTGGTATCAAATTTGCCGTACGTATCTCTTATTAGCATGTATGTACTTTTAAGAGATACGGCAGATTTATTTTAGCTTAGGAAATTATAAAATCTCGTACTGTGGATAAGTTAGCATATAGAGATTTCTCGTCTAGGCTCCGGGCGCCAGATGCTCGGGTCATAAGTCAAGCTGACTCTGTGGCAAAGACCGCCACGCTGTCAGCTCGCCTTATGCCTGTCGCATCTAAGCAGGCGCCCTGCGCTTTTGATTTTTCACAAAATTATACACCAAGAAAAAGGCGGTGACTTGCGTGAAAAAATACATTGTAAGTAGAATCATGTACATGATATTCACATTCCTGCTTATCTCATCTTTCACATTTTTTTTAATGCAAACGTTACCGGGTTCTCCATTTAATGACGAACGCTTAACACCGACTCAAAAAGAAGTATTAGCTGAAAGATATGGCTTAAACGAGCCGATGTCCGTTCAATATCTTAAATACATGGGAAATATTACAAAAGGTGATTTCGGTGTATCGTTTCAATTTGATGGGCGATCCGTCACAAGCATTATAGGAGAGAGGATTGGTGTGTCGGCTATACTTGGAGCGCAATCACTAGTGGTCGGCACGATTATTGGGCTCTTTTTGGGGATTATTGCTGCCTTGAGGCATAATACGTTCGTCGATTACGGGGCTATGGTGGTGGCGGTTCTGGGGCTGTCGATTCCGAACTTTGTATTGGCGGGACTTCTTCAGTACTGGGTGGGCGTGCGCTTGCAATGGTTACCTGTTGCATTTTGGGAAGGGTTTGAGTATTCCATCCTTCCAACAATCGCACTTTCTGCTTTTGTAGTAGCTACGATGGCCCGGTTTATGCGAACGGAAATGCTCGATGTGCTGGGAAATGAATACATTACGACTGCCCGTGCGAAAGGTATTAGTGAATTTCTCGTTGTCTGGAAGCATGGTTTGCGTAATGCTATGATTCCCATTATTACGATTTTAGGTCCGCTAACGGTGGCATTGATGACCGGGACGTTAGTGGTTGAGAAAATATTTAGTGTGCCTGGTTTAGGGGAACAATTTGTCAAGTCGATATTGACCAATGATTACCCCGTAATTATGGGAGTTACGTTATTTTATAGCTTTTTATTCATTGTCGTTATTTTGATTGTAGATTTGTTATACGGCGTTATTGATCCGAGAATCCGACTTTCAGGAGGTGGGCAACGTGAAGGTAGATGAAATTGAATTAAACGATGATTTGTTCGAAGAAGCAGGACAAGCATTTAAGACGCAGAAAAAAGCAGGACGCCCATCTTCGACTTTTTGGAAAGATTCCTGGATTCGCTTGCGGAAAAATAAAGGCGCGCTTACGGGGTTAATCCTAATTGTGGTGATTATATTTTTGGCGATATTTGGCCCGTTAATGAATGGGCATGGTTTTGATGAACAGGATTTAACGAGAGCAAATTTGCCGCCTAAGATTCCTGTGCTGGAGAACGTATCATTTTTAGGAATGAATGGCGTAGATATACGCGGAACGGACCAGTACGAGGCGAAAGGTGTATCGGAGTATTTTTGGTTTGGCACAGATGATTTGGGGCGGGACTTGTGGACTCGTATCTGGCAAGGGACGAGAATATCTTTGTATATTGCTTTTTTAGCAGCGACATTGGACCTGTTAATAGGGGTTGCATATGGTAGCGTTTCTGCTTATTACGGAGGTCGGGTTGACAACGTTATGCAACGAATCATTGAAGTACTAATGGGAATCCCTAATCTGATTGTTGTCATCTTGTTAATCCTAGTATTACAGCCGGGAATTGTATCGATTACATTAGCAATGGTGATTGTTGGATGGGTGAATATGGCGAGAATCGTGCGGGGGCAAGTTTTAAAATTGAAAGGGCAGGAGTTTGTCCTGGCATCAAGAACGTTGGGCGCAAATGATAATCGGCTTATATGGGGGCATTTAATACCCAATTCGCTGGGGCCGATTATTATTACGACGATGTTTACGATTCCATCGGCAATATTTACAGAAGCCTTTTTGAGTTTTATCGGGCTGGGGCTTCAACCGCCGACGGCTTCGTTAGGGACGATTGTGAACGATGGTTTTAAGATGCTTAAAATATACCCGCATATGCTATTGTTCTCTTCTGTCATTATCAGTTTAATAATGATTAGTTTTAACTTACTTGGTGATGGCCTTCGAGATTCATTTGATCCGAAAATGAAAAAATAGAGGTGAATGAAGTGGAAAAAATCTTATCAGTAGAAGATTTGCATATCTCTTTTGATACATATGACGGAGAAGTGAAGGCTGTTCGGGGTGTTTCATTTGATTTATATCAAGGTGAAACGCTAGCCATTGTTGGCGAATCGGGGTCTGGAAAATCAGTTATGTCGAAAAGTATCATGGGGTTGATACCGAAACCGGCTGGAAGGATTGCTAAGGGGAGTATCCTGTACAAAAATCGAGATATTACAAAGTTTTCAACAAAAGAGTTAATGGGGATTCGTGGATCCGATATTTCCATCATATTTCAAGATCCAATGACATCGCTAAATCCGACAATGACAGTAAACAATCAAATCATTGAGGGGATTATGGTGCATCAGAGGCTCTCAAGAAAAGAAGCAGAAAAGAAAGCGATTGAGTTATTGGATTTAGTCGGAATTACGAACCCGGAAGAACGGGTGAAGCAATATCCTCATCAATTCTCTGGTGGTATGCAACAACGTGTAGTCATAGCCATGGCGCTCGCATGTAATCCAGAAATTTTAATTGCAGACGAGCCGACGACTGCGCTTGATGTAACGGTTCAGGCACAGGTATTGGAATTACTGAAGGATATTCAAAAAAAGATGGGGACATCCATTATTTTTATTACGCATGACTTAGGTGTCGTGGCGAATATAGCTGATCGTGTGGCGGTAATGTACGCGGGGAAAGTCGTTGAAATCGGAAAAACGGAAGAAGTGTTCTACAATCCGCAGCATCCTTATACGAAGGGATTATTGGCTGCTATGCCCGATTTGAATACAGGACAAGATGAGCTGCAAACGATACCGGGGTCTCCCCCTAATTTATTGTATCCTCCGACTGGAGATGCGTTTGCATTACGAAATGAACATGCATTAAAGATTGACTTTATCCATGAACCACCCATGTTTAAAGTGTCCGATACGCATTACGCGGCAACCTGGTTATTGCATGATAAGGCAGCATCAGTTGCACAAAGACTTACTAAGAGGCAGATGCATAAAAAGAGTAATAGTAGTAAAGCAACTGTCAAAGCAATTAGTCAGGAGAAATTGCTGGAGGTTAAAGGGTTAAAACAGCATTTTAATGGAGGCAAAAACCGGACAATCAAAGCGGTTGATGGTGTTTCTTTTGAGATTTACAAAGGAGAAACTTTTGGGCTTGTTGGAGAATCAGGTTGTGGGAAATCAACGACAGGAAGAACTCTGATTCGGCTTTATAACGCAACTGAAGGTGAAATCTATTTTAAAGGCGCTGATATTCGTCAGAAAAACAAACTGAGTTTAACGAAAGACATCCAAATGATTTTCCAAGATCCATATTCATCGCTGAATCCAAGGTGGACTGTGGCTGATATTATAGCAGAAGGAATGGATATTCATGGCTTGTATACATCTAAAAAAGAACGGATGGAAAAGGTCTATGAGTTATTGAAAACGGTCGGTTTACTGGAAGAGCATGCGAATCGTTATCCTCATGAATTTAGCGGTGGACAAAGACAACGAATCGGGATTGCGCGTGCGCTTGCGGTAGATCCGGAATTCATCATTGCGGATGAACCGATTTCGGCACTGGATGTCTCAATTCAAGCACAAATTACAAATTTGCTAAAGAAGCTACAAAGAGAGAAAAACCTTACGTATTTATTTATCGCCCATGATTTATCGATGGTTAAATATATTAGTGATCGAGTGGGTGTCATGTATCAAGGTAGATTGGTTGAAGTAGCTGAGAGTAATGAATTGTACGATAATCCGCTACATCCGTACACAAAGTCGTTGTTATCCGCGATACCAATTCCGGATCCGAAAGTTGAGAAAATGAGAAAACGAGTGCATAAGGAAGAATGGGCTCTGGCGGCAGAAGATTGTGTACTAAGAGAGGTTTCGCAAGGACATTGGGTCGCATGTACGGAGAAGGAGTATGAATTGTATCACAAGCAAGTGGTAGATGATGGTCTTTTAGTCTAACAATTTTCAAACAAGGATTTGTTCAAAATGACAAAAGTGATGAAGAAAAAAGCATACAAAGTGACGTTTATATTTATTGCCCTAGTGGCAGTGCTATTTTTGATTTTTGATGTAAGCGTTGTCTTGTGGGATCAGTTCTTTCTTATAGGCCTAGTACTGTTTATGTTCGGCGGGGGGCTGTGGCTTTTGGGGAAAGGTGTATTTGACTTCTTTTTATATAGCTTTGCTAAACTACTGAAAAACTCGTCAAAGGCAGAGGCTTACGTATCATTGGTGAATGGGGAAAGTAAATACCCCGCGCGGTCCGCAATGACGTCTCCATTTGCTCAATACACATTATTTACAGGGATAACCATTATCGTGATAACGACGATTTTTCCATATTATCTATTTTAAAGGGTGCTAGAAGTACAGTTTTACAACTACTAATCATATAGGGGGAAAAATAATGGATAGAATCACGAAGCTTCGGAACCGATTTGATGAGTTAAAGATTGATGGGTTGATGATCAATGGGGACTGGAATCGCCGTTATATATCTGGCTTTACGGGAAGTAATGGAGTGGTACTCATTACGAAAGATGATGCACGATTTATAACGGATTATCGCTACTTTGAACAGGCAACCAATCAAACGAATATGGATGTGGTCTTGCATGCTGAACATACAGGGCACAAACATAAAATCTATGACGAAGTAGCGAAGCAAGTTAATGAATTAGGGATTAAGCAATTAGGTTTTGAGCAACAACATTTGAATTTCGGTAATTATACGAAGTTGAAAGGTCTTGTTAATGCGGAGCTTGTTCCAACATATGATGCGGTGGAAAATCTACGCATGGTGAAGTCACCAGAGGAGATTGAAAACATACGAATTTCCTCTAAAATCACAGATGATGCTTTCGTCCATGTCGTGGATATCATCCGTCCGGGGCTTACGGAGTTAGAGGTCGCTGGAGAATTGGAGAGCTTCATTAAAAAGAATGGCGGTATGACTTCGACATTCAGCCCGATTGTTGCTTCAGGTGCTAGGGCTTCACTGCCACATGGGCGGGCTAGTGATAAGGTGCTTGAAAAAGGGGATATGATTACGATTGATTTTGGGACAAATTATAATGGCTATTGGTCCGACATTTCCCGAGTTGTGTCGTTAGGGGAACCAAGAGAGGAATTAAAAGAAATCCAACAAGTTGTTCTTCGATCGTTTACAAACTGTGCAAATCATTTAAAGGCGGGCTTAACAGACCAAGAAGTGGATAAGTACATGAGGGATGTCTTAATTGAAACGGGCTACAATCAATATTCGGGTACGGGTACTGGCCATGGGATTGGGCTAGAGGTGCACGAAAAACCGCTATTCTCTGTAGACTCAGAAAAAATCTTATTGCCAGGCATGGTGATTACAATCGAACCGGGCATCTATTTGAAAGGCATTGGAGGCGCCCGGATTGAAGATATGCTTCTAATTACGGAAGAGGGATGCGAGGTATTATCTCCATCTACGAAGGAATTGTTGATTTTGTAAACTGAATACTGGGTTGCTGGTGCTGGGGGATTCAAGCATACGCAACCCTTATATTTTTTGAAGCAAGCAGGTTGGCATCAAAATTGCAATAACATATGTGCAAGAGAAAAAGGTAGTTAACGAATAGAAGGAGTGGTTTTGATGGATAAAGTTAATCAGATTAGGGGTCTATTTGAAGAGTTTGGGATTGATGGGTTACTTGTTACGAACGAACAAAATCGTCGGTATTTAACGGGTTTTACAGGCAGTGCAGGTATGGTTTTAATTACGCAAAACGATGCTGTGTTTTTAACGGATTATCGTTATGGAGAGCAGGCTCATGAACAAATTACAGGCTATGAAATCAATATCCATGGATCATCCCGGGCAGTAATGGACAGCATAGTAGATAACGTGAGTAGGCTTGGGATTACAAACCTAGGATTTGAAGCCGGTGAAATGAATTTTAACATGTATACTCAATTAAAAAATGCAATCACTGAAAATCTTGTTCCAACAACTAAAATTGTGGAAAGGCTTAGACTTGTTAAAAATGAAGTAGAAATTGAAAAGATTAGAAAAGCGGCCGTAATCGGAGATGCTGCTTTCACTCATATTCAAAGCGTGATTCGCCCGGGTATAACAGAACAGGAAGTTGCCATTGAATTGGAATATTTCATGAAAAAGCAAGGGGCAAGTGGAAATTCATCGCACTCATTAATTGTGGCTTCTGGTCATCGTGGGGCACTTCCACATGGTGTTGCGAGTGATAAAGTCATTGAACAAGGGGATATGGTCACTCTAGATTACGGAGCGTTGTATGAGGGATATAGATCAGATATGACGCGAACACTTGCAGTAGGGGAACCGGATGCGAAACTAGTGGAAATTTATACGGTTGTCAATGATGCGCTACAGCTGACGTTGGATACGATTAAAGCCGGAATGGCAGCAAATGAGATAGATGCTATCGCCAGAGATTATATAGACGGAAAAGGATATGGCCAATATTTTGGACATGGTCTTGGGCACGGCATCGGTCTTGATATTCATGAAGAGCCTTTCTTTGCGAAGGTTAATACAGATATATTGCTTCCGGGAATGATTGTCACGATTGAACCAGGTATCTACATTCCGGGGCTAGGTGGGATTAGGATTGAAGATGATATTTTGGTGAAAGAAAATGAGATTGAGATTTTGACATTGTCGCCTAAACAGCTGATTAAGTTGTGAAGGATCCTAAGCCAGAGGATACTTAGTTGCAAAGATAATTTTACACAACAATTTTCTATATGAATTACTTGGATAGTTTTACAATACGGAAGCCGAACCTTGAAAATAGGTTCGGCTTTCTTTGGGTGTTAATATTGCAATTAATTTGTTTGTTAACTACATTGATCATTCAGTTATTATTTTTGCATAGCACTATCAACTGTGAACTGATCAGGAGCAATATTCTTTTTTAACTTCATTGCAATGATATATACGATAATGGACACAATGAGAGATTGAACTGCTGGAAGTCCCCATGGAGATACGTATTGTGTGAGATAACCAACAAAGATACCTGCAATCATTGCAATAGTTGCCATCCAGTTCCAACCGTTATGATCTTCCCATTGCTGTTTGCGAACAACAAAGAAATCAGCTATCATGACGCCACCGATTGCTGGGTAAAGCAAAGCTGTTAAGTATAGAAAATCCATGAAGTAATCAAGTATTCCCATTAGTGCAACAATTATGGCTAGAATGGTACCAAGAAGTGTTAGAAGAGCTCGACCTTTTCCGGAGTTAACATTGAAGATATTTGCTAGTGCGAGTCCCATACTGTAGTTATTGACAAGTTGGGAAGTCCAAGTGGCAAACCAAAGAATAAGGAAGCCCCAAACTGGGAAACCAAGTCCCATCATAACGTTTACAATATCAGCATCTCCAACGCCTACGGCCATTACAGCACCGACCACAAAAAGAGGAAGACCAACGAGTATGATTCCACTTGGAATAATGAAATTATCTTTCCATGTGGGTTTTGCATAACGTGTATAATCTGAAGCGATGACCCATTGAGAAACATTTGCCCCGATAACTAAACTGATTGCAGCCCATATTGTCATCGATGGTTCGGGTTGCCAAGAAGTAATCGTTTCCCATCCAATATTTCTTAGTGCATAGTAAATCCCGCCTCCGATTAAAACAAGACCGGCTGGAACAGCGATGTAATCTGTCCATTTCATGGAGCTATAGCCGATAATGGAAGGTAGTGCAAAAAGCAATCCGCAGATAGTTGTTACGGTTGCCCAAGCAGCCCAGTTATGTTGGTAATCGATCCCGAACATGGCGGAAATCGCATTTCCTGCAACGGCGGTTTGTAATGCCCACCATCCGAGCGAAACAATGAAAATCGTAAAGCCGACAATCACTTTTGCTTGGACTGCCCCGAAGCTAGAGCGTGAAATGACGGAGGAAGAACGTCCCGTTTTAGCTCCGATATATCCTTGTAGCGTATTTCCAAGCCATTGAAATCCGAATAAAGCAATGATTAATATTAAAAGGATCTTTGATAATCCAAAACTTGCAGTTAATGCTGCACCAACCATAAGAACAGGAATGGTGAATTCTAATCCTCCAAAAATCATAGTAGGCGTAATCCAATGTTGGCGTGCGGATTCAGGAATAGCATCTAATGCTTGGTCTTGATCCATGAAGCCATCGGAACTGTTTTGCTTTGCTCTACCTGCCGTATTTGTCTGTACCATTTTACCCACCCCTATTGTAGTGTTAAAAAAGAATAGGTAGATAAAGTATCCGCCTATTCTTTTTCATTCTCCCCCCAAAGAAATTAGCCTTTTACCAATGCATATACCAAATCACATGAATCGTCGCCTTTATTGACACACCAATGGGCTTCTCCTGCCGGGATATAAGACGCTTCTCCTGTCTTTATTTCGAAAGCTTCCCCACCACTTTCGCCGGATAAGCCTCCTTTTATAATGAAAGAGTATTCATGTTCTTCATGGAAATTGGTTCCTTCCACCGGTAGTCTTGCTCCCGCAGGGATAGAGACGAATCCGAAATCTACCCCTGCCCCAGGAAATTTATCTTGAAAAAGAGATTGTACAATTTCTTTTGTCATTTTAGGCTGTTCGATTTTCATAATAGTACCCCCAAATTATAATGATCTTCCTGGTAACTCTATATAATCGAATGTGTCTGGATTGATATCGACTAGGAAGTGTTTCTTCGCTTCTTCGATTGTGAAGTAACCATTTTTAACGTCTTTCACTACTTTTTCTACTGGACGGTCAAGAGGATTGCCGTAACCCCCACCCGTTCCGGTCATTAAACGGATGACATCATTTTTTTGAAGCTTGTATCGTGGATACACACCGTACGGGCCATCAACTTCGCCATTTGCCTTGTGAATATAAAATTCGTTTGGGGAACCCTCGTGACCTTTGTTCATGCCCCATGGATAAAATTTGTTTCTACCATAAGTGATTGTAGCAGCTTGGTTATCTGACAATGCGCGGTAAGCACGGATAACCCCTTTACCTCCAATATATTCTCCAGCGCCTGCGCCATTTCCATCTTGACGGAGGCTGTATTCATCAAGTAGTACACCATAACGGGTCTCAGCAACCTCTACGGGAACGTTATATGTTTCTCCATCTGCAACACAGAATTGACCAGAAGCCCCATCTTGTCCGTGAGCTCCACCCCAACCCCCGACAGAAGGCTCTACAATTAAGAATGGTTCCTCTGTGTCCTGATGATTTCCAGATAAAGTAACTGAGCTGACTGACAAATGATGTCCAGCTCCAAGGCGATCAGGTAAGTGTGGTGCTAGAGCTTTCCATACTAAATCGAGGCTACCTAACAGTGTTTCGAAGTAATTAGAAACGGGAACCGGACGTTCAGCTGACATAATTGACTTCGGGTCAACGAGTACTTGAAGAGGGCGGAACACCCCATCGTTTACATCTTGTTCCGGATTTGTCATGGCGAGAAAAATGACACGTACTGCTGATACAAGTCCTGTATAAGAACAGTTCATAGGGCCTGGGACTTGTGGGTGACTTCCACGAAAATCACAGATGAAATCATCATCCGTAATCGTGACTTTTACTTTGATTTTGAATGGGCCATTTCCCATTCCGTCTGTATCGATATAATCTTCAGCTTCAAAAACCCCTTTCGGCAGTTTTTTGATTTCCTGACGGGAAATGGTCTCTCCGTGATCTAATAGGTAGTCAATCGCAGCTAAAATGGTTTCTTTATGATGCTTTTCGCAAAGTTCTTTTAAGCGGCGGTCGCCTGTGCGTAATGCAGCAACCTGCGCCCACATATCGCCTAATGATAAGTCTGGAAAACGAACATTAGCGCGGATAATTTCAACGATACCTTCGTTTAATCGGTCTTCGTCATACAATTTGATGCAATTAAATTGGAGGCCCTCTTGGAAAATATCTACAGCATCATTTGTAAATGAACCAGGATCTTTTCCTCCAACTTCAGTCCAGTGTGCCTTATTTGCAGAGAAGGCGATGAGCTCACCTTCATAGAAAATAGGCATAACAAGTCCAACATCGGAAAGGTGAGAGCCACCTCCGTTATAAGGGTCATTGATAATGATGACATCGCCTGGTTTTAGCTTGTCGCCAGGATATTTCTTTAACGTTTCTTTTACCATGAAGGTCAACATGCCGATAAATCCGGTTACCCCATTTCCTTGGGTGAGTAGGTTTCCTTTGGCGTCTGTTAGACCGCTAGCATAATCAAGTACTTCATAAATAATTGGACTCATAGATGTACGTGCAAGTGCAACGAACATCTCATCGCCGGCAGCTAGGAGAGAATCTTTTACAATCTCTAGTGTGAATGGATCTACTTTTATAGCAGTTGTCATATTATTTGTCCTCCATTTCGATAATAATATTTCCGAAATCATCCAAATGTAATTTTTGGTTTTCATAAATGACAGTGACAGCCGCTTTTTCCTCTATGACAGCAGGACCATAAATAAATTCATGGGATGGAAGCTTTTCGCGATCATAAACGGGCGTGTTGATCCATCCCTTCTGTTCAAAGTAAATATTTCGATTTTCTTTTTTGGCATCAGTGATAGTACCGACACGTGTGATTTTTCCTATTTCCGGTTTAGGTACTTTACCGAAAGCAGTAACATGAATATTCACGATTTCAGTTGGAGAATCATCGAGTTTAAACGTATAATTTTTTTCATGAAGGTTGTGGAAGTCTTCGATGATTTTGTGTTTGTCTTCCTCAGACCATTTCCCATTTGGAACAGGTACTTTTACTGTATGTTCCTGTCCTAGATAGCGCATGTCCGCAAAGCGATTAAACTCTACATTTTCAGCGGCCATCCCTTCGTCTTTGTAATGGGAAAGAGCATGACTTTCAATTTCATTCCATTGCGTATCCATTTCAGTAAGAGAAAGTTCATTTAAGCGCTTAATATAAGTTTGAATGTAGTCGTGTCTCAAATCTGTCATTAGCATTCCCCATGCTGAGAATACAGGTGAGGCGATTGGCACGACAACCTTCTTCACACCAAGTTCGAGCGCAAGAGCAGGGGCGTGCATAGAACCACCGCCGCCAAATGCTAGTAATGTGAAATCTTGTGGGTTATGTCCTTTTCGGATTGAAATCAATTTTAATGCATTTAGCATGTTGGAATTTGCGATACGAATAATGCCAAGTGCAGCTTCTTCAGCGGAAATTCCGAAATGATTCCCGATCTTGTCCTGTATGGCTTGTTTAACAGTATCCATATTTACATCGTAATCGAAGTTTTTACTGGACAAGCGACCCGTTAACAAGTTTGCGTCTGTAGTCGTAGGTTCCGTTCCCCCTAATCCATATGCAACGGGGCCAGGTTTAGCTCCAGCAGATTGAGGGCCTACTTTTAGTGAACCGGCGTTGTCAATCCAAGCAATGGATCCACCGCCATTTCCAATTTCAACAATATCAACGACGGGTGCTTTAATGGGATACCCTGCATTGCGACTATCTCTTTCGATATAGTAATCGGTAGAAACTTTCACTTCTCCATTTTCGATGAGTGAACATTTTGCAGTGGTTCCACCTATATCAAAAGCAATGATATTTTTTTCACCAATAAGCTCGCCTAGGACAGCTGCTCCGAAAATACCGGCTACTGGTCCTGATTCAACCATGTTGATAGGAGCTGCTTTTGCATTATCAAACTTTGTTGTGCCTCCATTGGATTGCATAATATAGCGCTGATCGATATCGATTTTTTCGCGTAATTCTTTATCCAATTTATTAATATATGTCGTTGCAGCAGGTTGTACATATGCGTTTAGGACAGCTGTATTTGTTCTTTCATATTCCCGCCATTCCTTTGTAATTTCGCTTGATGCTGTGACAAGTATTTCTGGCCACAATTCTTTAATGATTTTTACCGTTTCTTGTTCATGTGATGGATTGACATAAGAATGCATATAGGAGACGGCGATTGCCTCAACGTTTTCTTTTTTAAAATAGTTTACGCATTCTTCGACATCCTCACGGCGCAGTGGTGAAAGGGTTTCCCCTTTATAATTTAGGCGCTCATTTACCTCGCGACGCAAGTGCCTTTCGACAAATGGTTCAGGCTTTTTATAGAGGACGTTAAACAGATCTGGACGATTTCCCCTTGCAATTTCCAAAATATCTCGGAACCCTTTCGTTGTAATCAGTCCTGTTTTAGCACCTTTGCGTTCAGTGAGTGCGTTAATAATGACTGTAGTACCGTGAATAAACATAGAAAGCTCTTTTGTGTCGATTTCAGCTTTTTCAATAACGTCTAACACGCCTTTTTCAAAATTCGGTGGAGTCGTATTTGTTTTTGCGATTCCGATTTGACCCGTTTCATCTACATATACGAGGTCCGTAAATGTACCTCCGATATCTGTTGCTACTCTCATTACTGTCACGCTCCTTAAAATAGTTAGAAAATAAGTGGTGTTGTTATACTTAATATAGTTGTAATTTTAGAGGTAGGATTTTCCCATGTGTGCAATAGTTCAGAAGGGAAATGGATTGTGTCTCCTTCCACTAAATGATAGCGCCCCTTATTCAGATGAAATATAACCTCGCCTTCTAATATGTAGAAAAATTCTTCTCCAGCATGGCTATAGCTATGTTCTTCTTTCCAATTTGGAGGAAGTACCACTTTCACAGGTTCAAGCTTGCGGTCGTAAAAAGTACCTGCTAAACGTGTGTACAGCTGTTCACCGCCATTCATTTTAAAAACTTTTTGGTCCGCTTTACGTGTCAAGTAGCTATGATTTACTTTTTCTTCTTCAAAGAAGTGAATCATTGATACACCTAGTGCGTCTGCTAGTTTTTTTAAAGATGTAATGGATAAAGAAGAAGCACCTCTTTCGATTTGTGAAAGGAAACTAAGTGATAGTCCTGTTTCTTCACTTAGCTCTTTCAAAGTCAAATTGTTTTCTAAACGCAATGCCTTAATCTTTTTGTGAATATCTTCCATGATGCAAAGCTCCTCATAAAATTATAGTGTCGCTATAATAATGGTGAAAAACGACTTAATTTTATTGTGAATTTTATAGTTATACTATAATTATTCTGAATATAGCATAAATAAATTCGGAATGGAAGCTCTATTTACAAAAATCAGTTAATTTAAGGGTTTATTTTTCTGTTAAAAGTGTAAAAAAGATGATTAAATTGCTGTTTTAAAGTAATTTATCGATTATTAAAAGATTTTAGGCGAAAATTAATGAATTCTGTTATCACTACAATTTCAAAGTGAATCTACCGGTTATGTATTTTCTCTGTACGTCTTATATCGAAGTAGCATTCCACGTTCTATATAGGGTGTCATTTATTGTGAATACCTTCACAATAAATGACACTTGTCATATCGAATATAATGACATTTATGTCTTCTGCGAAGTTAGAAAGTTCTTTATTATGAGAGTTAAGAAGTATGTGAGCGAAAAAACATCCACTGGGGAGGATAATATGAGTAAAGAAAAAACGAAGCAGTTGCATAAAGATGTTGCACCTTTTGCGAAGTCCGATCAGAAGAAAAGTATTATGCAGATGATTAATACGATCCCGCCATTTCTCTTATTATGGTTTTTAGCATATCAGAGCTTGTCCGTGTCCATTTGGTTGACACTTGGAATTGCGGTCATTGCAGCAGGATTTGTTGTTCGTACGTTTATCATTTTCCATGATTGTACGCATGGTTCGTTCTTTAAAAACAAAAAAGCAAATGATGTTGTTGGTACAGTTACAGGTGTTTTGACGCTGTTTGCCTATGAAAAATGGAAGCGTGAGCATTCGATTCACCATGCAACAAGTTCAAATCTTGATAAGCGCGGTGTTGGTGATATTTGGGTGATGACTGTTGATGAGTATATCGCAGCATCGAAAGGAAAGCGTCTTGCATACCGTTTGTACCGCAATCCGCTAGTGATGTTCGGTCTTGGTCCTTTGTATTTAGTGCTTGTATCTAGCCGTTTTAACCGTAAGGATGCAAGGAAGAAAGAGCGCAACAATACGTATTTGACGAATGTCATTCTTGTTGCCTTGTATACAGCTGTGATTATGCTTGTTGGTTGGCAGTCGTTCCTGATTGTTCAAGGGTCAATCATGTTTATTGCAGGGGCGCTTGGTATTTGGTTGTTCTACATCCAGCATACGTTTGAAGACTCGTATTTCGAAGAAGAGTCGGAGTGGGACTATGTGAAGGCGGCTGTGGATGGCAGTTCGTACTATAAATTGCCGAAAGTGTTGCAATGGGCGACGGGCAATATCGGTTTCCACCATGTGCATCATTTGGCACCACGTGTTCCGAATTACAACTTAGAGATGGCGCATGAGTCAACACCACCTCTTCATAAAGCGACAACGATTACGATTAAAACAAGTTTGGAATCCATTCGTTACCGTCTCTATGATCCAAAAAACAAAACATTTGTTACGTTCAAAGATGTAAAGAACTTGTTGAAATCCGCAGGTACTTCCATTGACTTGAAACCGAAACGTACGAGTTTTGAAGGGAAATAAGAAAAGCGTAAGGCGCCTGCATGAAGGAACGCAGTCTAAGTACGCCACGTCCTGTGGCAACGACTGCATGACCTACATCCTGTAGGCCTCAACAAACAGTCATCTCTTCAAAGGGATGGCTGTTTTGTTATAATGAAAGGGAAAGATTAGGAAGGTGGACGGTATGCGAAGCTGGTATAGTATTTTTCCAAGGAACCCATGGCTAAGTATTTATGCGTGGGCAATATTTTGTCTGTTACCGTTCTTTTTCATATTTAGATCTTCATCGCCAATTGAAATTTCCATAGGGATTACGTTATTTTTACTGTTCTTCTTGTCCTATCGCTTTTCGTTCAAATCAAAAAGTGGACTTGTGTATATGTGGATCAGTTTTGAAATGGTCATTAATATTGTCATGACGTTGCTGTTTGGCTATGTATATTTGGCTATATTTACGGCCTTTTTCATTGGAAATATTCGTAATCCGGTCGGTTTCTTCATTATGTATGGTCTGCATATTGCCTTTACAGTAGGGGCCATTGTCGGTGGTTTTTTCATTGAAATCGAATTGTTTCTGCCGCAAATTCACTTTATCCTCATTTCGGTTATTGGAACGGTGCTATTGCCATTCAATTTGTATAACCGTAATAAGCGAGAGAATTTGGAGGGGCAGTTAGAGGATGCGAAAGAGCGGATTTCGGAACTCATCATCCTGGAAGAGCGAGAACGGATTGCACGTGACTTACATGATACACTGGGGCAGAAGCTATCACTCATTGGCTTGAAAAGTGATTTGGCCGGGAAGCTGGTGACGCGTAATCCGGAGGCGGCAGTGAGTGAGTTGCATGATATTCGGCAGACGGCGAGCATTGCACTGAAAGAGGTGCGGGAGCTTGTGGCGGATATGCGGGCGACGAAGTTGGAAGATGAGCTGATTCGTATTCAGCAAATATTGAAGGCAGCCGAGATGGATTTTACCATTGAGGGCGATCCAACGTTTACGAATATCCCCACGATTGCGGAGAACGTTTTAAGCATGTGCTTGAAGGAGGCTGTGACTAATGTCGTCAAGCATAGCTACGGGACGTCTTGCCGTGTGGCGTTTGAACAATTGCCGAACGAATTCGTTATCATTGTAGAAGATAATGGCATTGGCATTACACGAGGTGGAGAAACGTCACCGGGGAATGGCTTGAAAGGCATGCGGGAGCGGTTGGAATTTATCAATGGCAACTTACGCATTGAGGGGGGCATGGGTACGAAGTTATCGATTCGGGTACCTGCGGTTATTAAACATATTGTGGAGGGAGATTGACATGATACGTATTGTCATAGCAGAAGATCAGGGTATGATGCTGGGCGCGCTCGGTTCATTGCTCAATCTTGAAGAAGATATGGAAGTTGTCGGCAAGGCGAAGAATGGTGAAGAGGCGGTTGCGTTCGTCAAGGAGCAGCAGCCAGACGTCTGTATCATGGACATTGAAATGCCTGTCATGACGGGGCTTGATGCGGCAGAAGCATTGCGCGGCGAAGAATGCAAAATCATCATTTTGACGACGTTTGCAAGAACGGGTTATTTTGAGCGTGCGCGGAAAGCGGGGGTACGGGGCTATTTGTTGAAGGATAGTCCGATTGAGGACTTGGTCAGCTCTATTCGAACGATTATGGATGGCAGACGAATTTATGCACCGGAACTCGTCGATATTGCGTACGGCGATGATGACGAGACGGAAAACCCGCTGACAGAACGTGAAAGCCAAGTGCTTGGGCTTATTGCGGAGGGCAGAACGACGAAGGAAATTGCAGGTGAATTGTATTTAACGCCGGGAACTGTGCGTAATTATATTTCTACCATTCTTGAAAAGCTCGGCGTGGGGAATCGTATTGAAGCGATTTCTCGCTTCAAGGAAAAGGGTTGGCATAAATAAGTAAAAACGAGAAAACTCCGCCAATGGCTTACTGCTTGGCGGAGTTTTTGCGCGTGGATAATCCATCCATTTGAAAACAGGTGCTAGCAATGAACCTGTCGAAATGATTGCGCATCGACTGTGGGAACGCCTCCTCGAACCGCTGTGGCCCATTGCCCCAACCATCAAACGCCCCCCATCATCGAATCGTTAGTCTAGTATATTCGGAAAAGCTTGTGGCGGTGTGTGCGCTTTAAGGAATCCCAAACTTAAGAAATTCTTCATGATTGTTCTACGAGATTCTTCACTTTTAATGACTAGTATAAAGAAAGAGGAACTGATAAAAGAGGTGTGGAATAATGAAAAAAATAATGCTGATGCTTGTCATTTTTGTGTTAAGTCTCACGTTTGTGATGAAAGATAAAGAATTAATCTCCGAAGCCGTTGATCTGCAGCATCATGCCAAGGCGATCCTGTTGATGGAGGCGGAAACGGGAAAAGTACTGTACGAAGAAAATAGTGCAGAACCGCTGCCGATTGCGAGTATGTCTAAGCTGATGACGCAGCATTTAGTTTTGAATGCGATTCACAATGGGACAGTAACGTGGGAGAGTACGTACCAACCGAGTGAGTATGTCCAAAGCGTTGTGAAAAAGGCGGGTGCAGTTAAACTTGGCATGACAACAGGCAATTCATATCGGGTAAAAGAATTGTTTACCGCCATGACCGTGAATTCTTCGAATGACGCGGCAATAGCGCTCGCTGAAATGGTGAGTGGAACAGAAGAGGAATTTGTAGCGTTGATGAATGAGCAAGCGAAAAGCTTCAGACTCAAGGAGACCACCTTTTTCAATGCGAGTGGATTGGATGGCGACTACATAGGCAAGGGAGCAGAGCAAACGAATCATGCGTCGGCACGGGATGTTGCTGTGATTGCGCAACGCTTGTTGGCCACACATCCTGAGGTGCTTGATTTTGCGAAGATGACTGATTTTACAACGAGTGAAGGGGCACGGTTATGGAGTACGAACTTGATGCTACCAGGTATGCCGCAAGCGTTTTCAGGAATCGATGGACTAAAGACGGGTTATACGGATCAGGCGGGTTCTTGCTTCGTAGGCACGGGTGTTTTTAATGGCAAACGGATCATTTCAGTCGTTATGGATGTCGAAACAAATGGAGAAGATACCACCAATCCAAGATTTGAGCTGACAAGAGAACTGATTGAACGATTTGTGTTGGATTGAGATTCTTGCTTTAAATCCTTAATCCCCAAGCCCTCCAACTAGCGGAAGGGCTTCTTTTCCAATGGGACTAAAATTGCTATGCGTGCTATACTATTCATGAAACATTTAGAAAAAGGAGACAAGTGAAATGGATAAAATAGAAGTCAACGAATGGAAAGAAAAGCTACCACTTATTAAGCAAATGATGGCACGTGAAGAAGTACTGTGGCTTAATCCATTAGTAGAATCAGCGACAACAGGCATACCGAAAACAGGCGTGACTATAGAAAATGTACAAGATGCATCGGATCGTCTTAAACGTTTTGCAGCATACATCGAACGTGTTTTTCCTGAAACGCAAGCTTCAAACGGTATTATCGAATCGCCATTAACAGCGATTCCCGCGATGAAAGCAGCGCTTGCTGACGAATACAGTACAGCCATTCCGGGGAATTTATTTTTAAAACAAGACAATGCTTTGCCGATTTCGGGTTCTATTAAAGCACGAGGAGGCATTTATGAAGTACTGAAACATGCGGAAACATTGGCGATTCAGCATGGGTTGATTACAACTGAAGATGATTATGCCAAGTTTGCAGAGCCGGAATTCAGTGCTTTATTTGCTCAACATAAAATTGCGGTTGGTTCAACTGGGAATCTAGGTTTAAGCATCGGTATTATGAGTGCGAAACTAGGATTCGACGTTACGGTTCACATGTCAGCGGATGCGAAGCAATGGAAGAAAGATATGTTGCGCGAGAAAGGCGTTACCGTTATTGAATATGCAGATGACTATAGCAAAGCGGTTGAAGAGGGGCGTCGTCAAGCGGATGCAGATCCATCTTGCCATTTTATCGATGACGAAAACTCACTTGATCTATTTCTCGGTTATGCAGTGGCGGGAGAAAGAGTCGCGACGCAATTACAGGAACAGGGTGTTACAGTCGATGCGGATCATCCACTATTCGTGTACTTGCCATGTGGCGTTGGGGGAGGACCGGGAGGCGTCGCATTCGGCTTGAAGCTAGCATTTGGCGATCATGTACGTTGCTTCTTCGCAGAACCAACTCATTCACCATGTATGATGCTTGGCATGATGACGGGCCTTCACGATCAAATCTCCGTTCAAGATTTTGACCTTGATAATAAAACAGCTGCAGACGGACTCGCGGTCGGTACAGCATCTGGCTTTGTCGGCAAAACGATGGAGCCGCTATTAGAGGGCTGCTATACCATTGCAGATGAAACGATGTTCACGTTATTGAAGAAGATTGCGGACACGGAAAGCATTCGACTTGAACCATCTGCATTAGCTGGTATGACAGGACCTGTGCATAGTATTCGCGAAAATAGAGAGGGAGCTAACTCTGAAAACGCAACGCATCTCGTCTGGGCGACAGGCGGCGGCATGGTACCAGAAGTTGAAATGGCTGCTTATTATGCAACAGCAAAGAAATAAATCTCTATATTTCCCGGGAAATCGACAATTCTGAGCATGTGTGAGTAAGTACACTCATCCAATTGGAGGGGATTCGTGTGGAACGTAATTGGAAACAATCGAAAACGACCATTCAAATTCGACAAATTGTACAGATTGGGGACACTTATGGCATTACCTTTACTCCAGAAATGTTAGCTCATTTAAACGTTTCGGCCGATGAAAATGTACAAGTCGTGATGACAGAGAACGACCTAGTCATTCGAAAAGTATTACCGGCCAATTATCCTGATGGCGATTCTGATGGCTTTCAAGATATTGTACATGAAGCATCGGCAACATATGGGACAACCGTGAAAAGTGAATAAGTACAAAGCAAAAGCCGCCCGTTATTTGGGCGGCTTTTGCTTTGGAGGTGATGATGTGATAGGTGCTTGCAAAATATTAAGTCCATCATCCTATCTTCATATCGTATACACTCACTGAGTGGACAGAAAACGTGCCTTCACAAAGTTTAATGATTGTTGTAAGTCCTCGTCAAGCTGTGCTTCGGTTGCGTTATTGGAGAGGTCACGCCAGACTTTAATATCTTTTCCGACTTGGCCTCCTGTTTTGACAAAAGGCTCCATAACGATGTATTGATCGTAGTTGATGTCTCTTAAGGCCTGTCCAATTTCTGTCCATGGAAGAGAGCCATGCCCGGGAACTTTCCGATTTGCTTCTCCGATATGCAGGTGCCCCAAGTAAGTGCCTGTGTAACGAATAGCATCCGCTATGTTGTCTTCTTCTATGTTCATATGGAAAGTATCTAGCATGACTTTGACATTTGATTTATTGATTTCTTTCACGTAAGCGACAGCTTCTTTGGCATCATTTAATAAAAATTGTTCGAAGCGGTTGAGTGTCTCGATTAGTAGAGTAATGTCATATTTCAGCGCGTAGTCAGCTAAAATGCGAAGGCTAGTCATACTATGCTTAAGTGCTTGTGGTTTGTCGATGTCTTCATTGTAGTCAACAGGCCAATAGGAATAGATTGTACCACCAATTCGATCGATGCCAGCCATATGCAGTTTGTCGAGAACTTTTTTCATGAAGTCTATTCCGTTTTGTCGAGTTTTTTCATCAGAAGACGAGAGATCATATTCCTTTGGCAGTCCTATACCCGCTGTCAAGATGACATTGTGCTGCTCTGCCAAGTTACGTAAACGGGCTAATTCATCATCTGATAAATTAACCAGACCAAGTGCGGCCACTTCTAAAACATCAAAGCCAAGGGCCTTCACTTTCTCAATATACTTCTCAAAATCAGCTTCCCAAGAGTCTTCCCAATATGCAAAGTATACACCGTATTTCATCAAAAATTCCCCCTTAGAATAATGTAAGTATCTTTGTCATGATGTTGCGATATTGTTACTACATGATATAATAATGAAAACGGTATCTTTTAGTCAAGTTAGAAGATTCTAAAAATGAATCAGAGGTGTTTAGTTTAATGGAAAAACTGGATAAGTCAGTTCCTATCCCGCTTTACTTTCAACTTAAGGAGCTAGTGCTAAAGCAAATTAAGGAAGGGATTTATAGAGTAGGAGATTCGATTCCAACAGAAAAAGAGTTAAGTGAAATGTATGATATTAGCAGGACGACGGTCAGGCAAGCAATTACTGAGCTGGTACAGGAAGGTTGGCTATATCGGGTGAAAAGCAAAGGGACATTTGTGAGGACACCTAAGATTTCACAAAGTTTCATTCAAGCACTTGGTTCATTTAATGACCAAATCCGTGCATTGGGAATGAACCCAACAACGGAAGTTATGGATTTTGAAGTAATAGAAGCACCAGAAGAAGTGGCTGAGCATTTGAAATTGGAACCGAAAGAAAAAGTAATTTACATTCATCGTCGTAGATTTGCAGACAATGAGCCTATTGTTATGGTGAAAACGTATCTACCTTTTGAGAAGTGTGAGTTTGTTTTGAAGCATGACCTTGTCAAAGAGTCGCTCTATCCAGTTCTAGGTATGAAAAAAGAAACACAAATTAACAAAATTCGTCGTTTCATCGAAGCGGTGGAAGCAGAAGAGTATGATATGGAGCACCTTCAATTGGAGAGGGGGAGGGCCATTCAACAGTTTATATCCATCGGTTTTAATATGCAGGATGAACCGATTGAGTATTCGCTAGCACGTTACCGTGGAGATAAAAATCGATTTGAAATCATTATATCATCCACTAAATAAATAGAAGATACAAGGGGGATGGAGGAAAATGGGGAAGTATATTTTAGCGCATGATTTGGGGACATCAGGAAATAAAGCGACACTATTTTCAGCTACTGGTGAAATGATAGGTAGTAGTATATCGTCTTATGACACGCATTATTTCAATGAAAAATGGGCGGAACAAAATCCGGAAGATTGGTGGAATGCGGTATGTACTTCGACGAAACAGTTGATTGAACAACTTGGAATTTCGTCGGAGGATATTCAAGTCGTCAGCTTTAGTGGTCAAATGATGGGATGTTTATGTGTCGATCAACAAGGGGTTCCCTTGCGAGATTCTATCATTTGGGCAGATCAACGTGCACAAAAGCAAGTGGAAGATTTGGAGCAATATTTGACGCAAGAGGAGTTTTATCGAATTGTTGGCCATCGAAACACAGCTTCCTATGGCATTCAGAAATTGATGTGGATTCGTGATAATGAACCAGAAATTTACGAGAAAACCTACAAAACTTTAAATGCAAAAGATTATATTGTTTTCAAATTGACAAATTCATTTTACACAGATTACTCGGACGGCAATGGTATGGGATGCTTTGACTTGGAAAACTTACAGTGGTCTGATCGAATTATTAAGAGTAGTGGAATCGATCCAGACAAACTGCCGGAATTGAAACCGTCTACATTTGTGGCAGGGAAAGTAACGGAAGAAGCGGCAAAGGCGACGGGATTATCACCTAGTACCCAAGTGGTGATTGGTGCAGGAGATGGAGTGACTGCTAGTATTGGGGCCGGGTCTGTCAGCGAAGGCAAGACGTACTGCTCACTTGGTACATCTGCTTGGGTGACGACTACTTCCAAAAAACCGATATTCGATCCTGAAATGCGAACTGTAACATGGGCGCATGCCATTCCAGGATATTATGCACCAAATGGCACAATGCAATATGCTGGTGGGGCCTTTAATTGGATGAAAGAAACCATCTGTACTTCAGAAAAAGTGGAGGCGGAACGGTCCGGAAACTCTATTTATGACTTGATTAATGAACAAATCGAACGGACTCCTGCAGGTTCAAATGGTCTGCTGTTTCTTCCCTATTTACTCGGAGAACGGGCACCGCGCTGGGATTCGTACTCCAAAGGAACTTATGTAGGAATTACATCGGAAACAACGCGTTCTGAAATGTTAAGAAGTGTGCTTGAAGGAGTTACATTCAACTTGGCGATTATATTGGAAGTTTTGCAGAAGCATATTGATATTGAAGAAATGGTCATTATCGGTGGTGGTGCAAAGAGTGAAGTGTGGCGTCAAATCATTGCAGATGTCTTTGCCCTACCTGTCAAAGCTCCTAAGCTATTGGATGAGGCAGGGTCAATGGGAGCTGCTATTATTGGCGGTGTAGGCGTCGGGATTTATGAAGATTTTGAGGTAGTTGAACGATTTATTACCATTAATCAATCACAAGTTAATAATTCTGATAACTTAGAACTCTATGAAAAGTCAAAGCGGCGTTTTGATGATTTTTATTTTGCATTAAGGCCTGTTTTTGAAAAACATCAATTGGAAGGGGGAGCTTATTAATGGCTCTAGTGACGGGAGATAGAATTTTACAACATGCAAAACAAAACGGTTATGCAGTGTGTGCGTTCAATGTAGAAAATATGGAAATGGTTCAAGCAGTTATAGAAGCGGCGGAGGAAACGGGTTCACCTGTAATTATTCAAACCTCGGCTAATACGGTGAAGTATGCACATATGGATTACTATTTTGGAATGGTTCAGGCAGCACTAAAGCATGCAACGATACCGGTGGCCGTGCACCTCGATCATGGTGATGGGACGGAACTTGCTCTTCAAGCAATCAGAGCAGGTTATACATCTGTCATGATTGATGCATCCAAGCAACCGTTTGAGGAAAATGTTGCAAAGACAGCAGCGGTTGTAGAAGTCTGTAAACCAATCGGTGTGTCTATTGAAGCGGAACTGGGCAATGTAGGTGGTAAACCGGGGGATACGGATTTTGGCGCGAGTGGCTATACGAAACCGCTTGAGGCAAAAGCGTTTGTCGAGCGAACGGGTGTGAGTTCTTTAGCGGTTGCCATAGGGACGGCGCATGGTGTTTATAAAGGAGAACCGAATCTGGATCTGAACCTGCTGGCTGAATTGAAACGAACTGTGGACGTACCGCTTGTCTTGCACGGAGCTTCGGGGCTTTCGGAACAAGATGTTCGTCAATGTATTGAAAAAGGAATTTCTAAAATAAACTATGCTACGGAACTTCGTATCATGTTTACAGAAGCTGTGAAAGAATACTTCAATCTGGAAGATGATTTTGTTGATCCTAAGAAGTTTACGGGGTATGCACGTGAGAAAGTCAAAGAAGTGGCAAAAGAAAAGATGATTACTTGTGGCAGTAATGGACAAGCATTTACATTTCATTGATTAGAGGTTGAAGTATGGAAAAATTATTATTAGGAATCGATATTGGAACGTCATCATGCAAAGTTGCCATATTCAAGGCAGATGGAGAAGTGGTGGCACAAAGTTCTTCACATTATCCAACGTATTATCCCGAATCAGGCTGGGCAGAACAGAATCCTGAAGAATGGTGGACGGAAGTTTGCCAATCTATCAACCAGTGTTTGGACAGTGAACAATTATCAGGTGATCAGATAGTGGCGATAGGGGTTACTGGGCAAGGGTGGGCGGCAATACCAGTAGACGAGGAAGGTAATTGTTTGCATAATACACCAATTTGGTTGGATACACGGGCGACTGACATTGTTTCTACAATTGCCGAATCAATTACTGAAGAAGAGATATTCAAGGTATCGGGTAATTCCTTATCCCCGACGTATTCAACACCGAAGATTTTATGGTTTAAGAAGCATAAGCCTGAATTATTTAAGCGTACGTATAAATTTCTTCAAAGTAATAGTTTTATAGGTATGAAATTGACAGGGAATATGTCATCTGATCGTAGCCAAAATTATGGATTACACTTTTATAATCCGGTGACATTTCAATACGATGTAGAGATGGCCAACCAGTTTGGGATTCCTCTGGAGAAATTCCCGGATATTTATCAAAGTCATGAAGTGATTGGTACTGTAACGAGTCAGGCAGCTCAAATCACTGGGCTAAAAGCGGGGACGCCTGTAGTTGCTGGAGGTTTGGATGCTGCATGCGGAACCCTTGGGGCGGGAGTCATTCATCATTATGAGACGCAACTTCAAGGTGGACAAGCTGGTGGCGTCAGTATATGTCTGGATAGGCCAAGGACGCATCCACAACTAATATTTTCACCACATGTCATTCCGAATCGATGGTTGCTGCAAGGGGGAACGGTCGGAGGAGGCGGTGCACTTCGCTGGTTCAGGGAGGAATTTGGAGAGAGTCTGAGTTTCGATGAATTGACAAGTCTTGCTGAAGAGATACCAGAGGGTTCTGATGGAGTCGTGTTTTTGCCATATTTAGCGGGGGAAAGAAGTCCGATTTGGAATCCAAAAGCAAAAGCGATGTTTTATGGATTGAGTTTTAAAGAAACGAAAGGTCATGCTGTTCGTGCCGTTTTAGAAGGCGTCGTTTTTTCTGTCTTTCATAACTTATTGACAGCAAAGGAAGCAGGAGTAGATATTGAAAAGCTAGACATCCGAGCTATGGGTGGGGCGGCGAATAGTGAGTTATGGATTCAAATCTACTCAGATATCACAGGATGTCAGATTAAAGTACCGAGTTCTGACACGGCAACAACGCTAGGTGCAGCTATATTGGCTGGTGTCGGAGTAGGTGTATATAAAGATTTTGACGAGGCAATTGATCAGACGGTCCAGATTACTCGGCAGCATGCACCGGATTTGAATCGTCGCAAAAATTATGAATCATCGCTAGCTATCTATTTAAAACTATCTAGCATGATGAACAAAGAAATGTTCATTGGATAGGATGCACCAGAAGTTTAATATTTTATAAGAGGCTTACTGCCCGTTAATGCGGGATAAATCAGATATAGTGAGGGTGGAAAAATGAAAGCAGGAGTATTACATGGGAGAGAAAAATTAGTTTATGAAGAGGTAGACATGCCGTTGCCAGGCCCAGGAGATGTCTTGGTAAAAGTAAAATTTACGGGCATTTGTGGTTCGGATATTCCCCGGGTAAATGGAAATGCTGCACATAGCTATCCAATCATACTAGGACATGAATTTTCAGGGGAAGTAGTGAAAATCGGAGAAAATGTGGAGAGATTGCAAGTTGGTGATCGGGTTGCAGGTGCACCGTTGTTGCCTTGTATGGAGTGTGAACAATGTAAAAGTGGCGATTATGCACTCTGTGAAAACTATAGCTTTGTCGGTTCCAGAAGAAACGGAAGCTTCGCCGAATATGTTGTCATACCCGAGAAGAACGCCATTCGGTTTGAATCGTCAATCTCTTATATGAAAGGCGCATTTTTTGAGCCGATAACAGTGGCGTATCATGGGATTAAGCGCCTCAATTTTAGACCGGGCTCTTCGGTTGCGATATTAGGCGTGGGCAATATTGGTTTCTTTACTTTGCAATGGTTGAAGCTGTTAGGAGCAAGTCATATTACAGTTTTCGATATTAGCGAGGAGCGATTGGCATTAGCGAAACGTTATGGCGCAAATGAATGTATCCATACAAAAGATGAAAACTTCTTGAGCGAAATGAACAAAAATGGACAAGTTAGACACTTTGATTTTGTTTATGAAACAGCGGGGAATACCGCAACGATTAAACTGACGTTTGAATTAGTGAAGAAAAAAGGGGCGGTTTGTCTAATTGGTACGCCAACCCAAGAACTAACATTTAGCATTGATGAGTGGGAAAAAATCAATCGGAAGGAATTCACACTCACGGGTTCCTGGATGTCATATAGTAAAGACTTCCCTGGTGAAGAATGGAAGGAAACGGCAAAGTATATAGAATCAGGAGCGATTCAAATAGATGATTCATTGCTTTATAAAGTTTTCCCGCTGAGTGAAATTGCGGAGGCGTTTGAACAATTCAAAATACCGGGTGCTGTCAAAGGAAAAATTTTAATCGATAGCGAAAAGTAGGAGGATTTTTCATGATCATAACTGTCACTATCAATGCTTCAGTGGACAAGTATTATAGGGTTCCGACGTATTTATCTGGGAAAGTAAACAGAGTGGACAAAGTGATTCATACTGCAGGTGGAAAAGGGCTGAATGTGGCACGGGTCATCCATGCACTTGGTGTTCCTGTCAAAGCGGTAGGGATTATTGGTGGGCATAATGGGAATCTGATTTGTGATTTACTATCACAAGAAGGAATTGATTTTGACTTCATGCGCGCACCAATTGAGTCTCGTAGTTGTATAAATATTATAGATAAAAACGGGCAGTCGACTGAATTGTTGGAATCAGGTAATGAAGTGAATGACGAGGTGATTTCTAGATTCCTAACGTATTTTGAACAGATGCTTACAGGTATAGAGATTGTTACATTATCGGGAAGCGTGCTAAAAGGGATGCCGGAAACGATATATAGACAACTCGTTTCTATTGCTAAAAAGAAGCATAAAAAAGTCATTTTAGATACAAATGGTGAGTATCTATTGCATGGAATTGAGGGTTCCCCGACGATTATTAAACCGAATCGACAAGAAATTGAGCACATCATGGGCGTGGAAAATGCGACTATCGAACAATTAGTAGAACATTGTTTGTCATATGTTGAGATGGGTGTGGAAAAAGTACTTGTATCACTCGGTCATGAAGGCGCCTTACTCGTTTCAGAAGAAGGGGTATGGAAAGGTTGTCCGCCTAAATTGGAAGTCGTCAATACGGTTGGATCTGGAGATTCGATGGTGGGCGCTCTTGCCGTTGGCTTGCAGCAACAAATTTCCCCGGAACAATTGTTACGTAGCGCAATTGCAGTATCGGCCGCAAACACACTAACGGAAAAAACGGGTGAAGTTAGGAAGGAAGATATCTCCTCAATTTATAATCGAACTCAGGTTACTACATTACGATGAGAAAAGGAGCAATGGGACGTATGGATATGTTGAAAAAGTTATTTTCATTGGAAGGTAGAACGATATTAATAACAGGTGGTTCAAGAGGAATCGGCCGAGAAGTGGCGGAGCATGTTGCTGCGGTAGGCGCAAATATCGTTATTTTTGATATTCAAGGAGACAAAGCAGCAGAAGCAGCAACTGAAATTGCTGAGAAATATGGTTGTCGAACATTTTCATGTGAAGTTGATGTAACTGATTATGAAGGAGTAAATCGCTGTTTACAACAAGCTGTGGAACGAATGGGGAAAATTGATTTACTCTTTAATAATGCAGGTATCGTCATTCAGAAACCAGTCATTGAATCGACTCCAGAAGAATGGAATAAAGTCATTGACGTTAATTTAAATGGCGTCTATTATGTAGCACAGCTATTCGGAAAGTATTTAATAGAGAATGGCATTAAAGGGGCGATTGTTAACACGGCCTCCATGTCAGGACGTATCGTCAACTATCCGCAGCTTCAAGCATCTTATAATACGTCGAAGGCGGGAGTTGTCCATCTGACGAAATCACTCGCATATGAATGGGCTCCACATAATATTAGAGTTAACTGTATAAGTCCAGGATATATGTTTACAGAGCTGACTTCTTTTGTTAGAGAGGATTGGCGAAATCAGTGGGCTGAATTGACACCGATGAAACGATTAGGAACACCAGAAGAGTTAGCTGGAGCCGTTATCTATTTACTATCTGACTCTGCTTCGTTTGTCACAGGAAGTGAGCTGGTGATTGATGGCGGATTTACGATTATATAAACTATTTTTTTGAATACTATTGAATTATTAAAAAAGTCATTGAAAACGCTATCACTAAGTTGTATAGTAGTAATACATTGTATTGTAGTAACATTACAATACAATGACCTAATAAGAAAACAAAACTGGGGGGTATATTCATGAAAAAGTACAAATTTTCTCTTGTTGCAGCGCTTCTTGCGATTTTGCTAGTTTTGGCTGGGTGTAGTGATTCATCAGGTACAGAAGGAACAGATGGTAAAAAAGAAGGCAATAAAGACGGTGGAGATAAATTTAAAATTGGATTTGCCATTAAGACACAAGATTCACCTTACTTCGTTTCACTTGTTGAAGCAGTGAAAGAATACGCTGAAGAAGAGGGCTGGGCAGTCACGGTATTGGATGCAAACGGGGATACAGCAAAAGAAGCGGAAAATATTGAGACATTTATTGCACAAGGCGTAGATTTAATTTACTTGGATGCTATTGAACCGGATGCAGTCGTACCAAGTATTAATAAAGCAGCTGAAGCAGGCATCGGCGTCATCAACTTGGATAGCGGTGTTGGTGAAGAAGCAGAGGATATTACGACTGTTTATTCTGATAACAAACAAAATGGGCGTCTTGTAGGACTTGCTTACGCAGAGAAAATGGGCGATGAAGAAATCACTTCTATCATTTTGAGTGGTGCAAAAGGTAACGTTGCTGGTGGAGAACGTCGCACAGGTTTATTTGCAGGGATTTTGGAAGGAAAGCTTGGCGTGTCTGAAGAAGAAGCTTGGAAACTTGCTGGGGAACTGGATGACCAGTTGACATCTAAAGGGAAAGCATCTAATGCAGAAGCGAAATTCTCTGTAGTTGGACAAGGTTGGGGAGCTTGGACGGAAGAAGAAGGCTTGAAAGCAGCTGAAGACTTAATCACTGCGAATCCGAATTTGACAACTGTTCTTGGCGAGAACGATCAGATGTTATTTGGTGCAATGACAGCACTTCAAAATGCCGGTATTGAAAAAGTTGATATTGTAGCGGCAGCTGACGGTGCGAAAGAGGCTTATGATTTGATCAAAGAAGGAAAATATTTCGCAACGGGTGAAAACAGTCCGTATAAAGTAGCTCAATTAGGTATCAAAATCGGTAAAGAAATTCTTGTTGACGGTAAAGATCCAAAGAGCTATGACGAGATTACTTTAACAGAACCAGCAGCTGTTACAAAAGACAATGTAGACGAATATTACGAATTCGGATTCTGATTTCTGTTTAATTGGACAACTCAATAATTTTGGAAATCCTCTCGCTCACTGGGAGGATTTCTTTATAAGACCAAACAGACGAAGGGAAGGAGATGTGTCATGGTGACTTCCGATTACATTATAGAAATGAACCATATATCCAAAAATTTCGGAGGTGTTAAAGCTCTGGAAGATGTACATATGAATGTCATCAAAGGAGAAATTCATGCCTTGATTGGCGAGAATGGAGCAGGTAAATCAACCCTGATGAAGATCCTAGCGGGTGCTTATGCCAAAGATGCAGGCACGATTGTGATTGATGGACAAGAAGCAACGGTTTCTACACCACGGTCCATGATTGATTTAGGTGTCTCAGTCATTTATCAAGAATTTATGTTAGCCCCTGACTTAACGGTCGCGGAAAATATATTTATTGATAAATTAAATGAATCTGGGTTATTCATCAACTGGAAAGATCTAAAGAGAAGGGCAAAAGAACAATTATCGAAAATCGGATTTGGCCACATTGATCCTACTAAAAAAGTCGGTGAATTAAGTGTTGCCTATCAACAGATTGTAGAAATTTGTAAATGTCTTGCGAAAAACTCAAAGGTTCTTGTTTTTGATGAGCCGACAGCTGTTTTGACTCATTCAGAAACTCAAAATCTCCTAGAGTTGATTAAAAAATTGAAAGCAGATGGTGTGACGATTGTCTATATTTCACATCGCCTAGAAGAACTATTTGCCATCAGCGATAAAATCACGGTATTAAAGGATGGCAAGTATGTGGATACCGTCGAAACTGCTCAAATAACAAAAGAGCAGTTAGTTACCTTAATGGTTGGTCGGGAAATCGAACAACTATTTCCAGAACGAAATGCAACGATTGGCGAGGAAATTCTGCGCATTGAAAATTTATATACAGCTGGTTTAGTGGAGGATGCATCTTTCTTTTTACGAAAAGGAGAAGTGCTGGGGTTTAGTGGATTAGTTGGTTCTGGACGAACAGAAACGATGCGTGCCATTTTTGGAGCGGATCGAAAGACGAAGGGGAAAGTCGTATATTTTGGAGAAGAAGTTGAAATAAAAAATCCGAAGATGGCCATTAAATTAGGCATCGGATTATTACCGGAGGATCGAAAGACACAAGGCCTTCTTCTTAAACAGCCGATTCGAATCAATACGACCCTAGTTTCGCAACAACGAAATGGCTTCATTAGCCATCAAAAAGAGAAGAATCGAGTAGAGGAGTTATTGGCTCAGATTGCTACGAAGTATGGATCGACGGAAGATAATGTAGATAGCTTGAGTGGGGGAAATCAACAAAAAGTGGCATTGGCCAAATGGTTAGCAATTGAAACAAAACTGCTTATTTTCGATGAACCGACCCGTGGAGTTGACGTAGGCGCTAAAACGGAAATTTATCGAATCATCAATGGGCTAGCTGAAGAAGGTGTAGGAATCATTATTATTTCTTCAGAGATGGCAGAGATAATTGGCACTTGTGATCGAGCAATTGTCATGCGAGAAGGGCAAATTTCTGGTGAGTTATCAAAAGAACATCTCACTGAAAATAACTTAATTAAATTAGCTATGGGGGTTTAGCACCATGACAGCATTCGGTAAGAAATTCAATTTGAAGGAATTCATCATCAATAACAATACGTTTATTATCTTATTGCTATTGATTATCGTGAGCGCTTCGTTATCAGATACATTTTTGACAACGATGAACTTGCGTAATATTGCTTTGCAGCAAGCAGGTCCGATTTTGGTTGCAATCGGTTTGTTGTATGTCATTTTGGCGGGCGGTATTGACTTATCTGTTGGTTCTATCATGGCTGTTGGGGCAACTGTATCTGCCATCATGATTACCGATTTTGGTATGCACTTCTCCGTTTCGATTGGTGTGGCGGTTTTAATTGGCTTATTATTTGGTGCGTTTTCTGGCATACTCGTAGCTTATCTGGGGATACAAGGGTTTGTTGCCACGCTCGCCACGATGACGATTGCTAGGGGAATTGCCTTCGTCATCACGGAAGGACGCCCGGTAAAAATCGAGTCCGGTACGATTAGTTTATTGGTGAGTAAAGATTTCATGTATCCGATTATTATTATTACGGCTTTGTTGATTGTTATTTTTACGATTATTCAGCGCTATACAGGGTATGGACGTAAAGTGGTGGCAATTGGTAGTAACGAAACGGCTTTACAGTTAGCGGGTGTACGAACGAAACAATATGTCATGTCAACTTATGCACTTTCAGGGGCACTGGCAGCATTGGCAGGGGTATTCGTGGCTGCCCGATCTTCTACAGGCAGTGCGACAATTGGGATGGGGCAAGAACTAGATGCCATTGCGGCGGTTGTCATTGGAGGAGCGAGCTTGATGGGTGGAAGAGGCTTTGTATTGAATACAGTTGCTGGAGCGCTCATCCTGGGTCTAATCGGAAATATTATGAACTTGATGGCGGTACCATCTTATCCGCAAGACATTATTAAGGGTGTCATCATTATTGCGGCAGTATTATTGCAAATCATGACAAGTAAGAGAGAACGCACGGTGTAGCAAATTTTTGAAGGTAAATGGTAGGAGCGTGATTAAATGAAAACAGTAGTTGTTTCAACGCAGGGGAAACTGGAAGTCTGGGACGTGGAACGCCCTCAAATTACAAGTAAACAGGCTATGGTAAGAACAGTCAGTTGTGGGATTTGCGGTACAGACGCGACACTCATCAAACAATCATTTAAAGGGTTTGACTCTGCATCGTATCCGCTGACTCTTGGCCATGAAGGTGTTGGTGAAGTAGTGGAAGTAGGGGATGAAGTTACAAGCTTTGAGGTTGGCGATTTGGTTGTCCTTCCATTTGTTCCGAACCTTATACATGATGGGCAGACACTGCACGCTGGTTGGGGCGCGTTTAGCGAATATGGTATTATCGACGACTTGGAAGCATACGCACCGGGTGAAGCCCCTGAAGTTGCATTCGCACAGAAAAAATTGCCGACGTTTATAGATAAATATGAAGCGCCTGTCCTCGTTACATTAAGAGAAGTATATAGTTCCATTCGTTATTTCAATATTCAGCCGGGAGAGTCGATTGTTGTATATGGAAGCGGCCCGGTAGCGATGGCGTTTATCAAGCTGCTAACATTGCTTGGGATAAAAGATATAGTTGCTGTCGTTCGAAGTGAAGAGAAAAAGCAATTACTTGAGAAACTTGGTGCGAAGGTAAGTATTAATAGTTCACAGCATGAAATTCGGAAGAGATTATTAACGGTTTATCCGACAGGTGTAAATTATGTGTTGGATGCGGTTGGTTCTGAGAACATTATGAACGAAGCCATTACACTATTGAAAGATCGTGGAGAAATTCTGTGTTACGGTGTACCGAAAGCGAATAGTATGAATTTGAATTGGGAAAATGCACCCTACAATTGGAAGCTAAACCTTCAGCAAATGCCTTATAAAGAAGAAGAAGGTGCCTGCCATGACCAAATCATTCAATGGGTGTTTGAAGAGAAGTTGCAGTTAAGCGATTTTATTTCGGAAATTATTGATTTTGAACATATAACAGAGGCGTTCCAAGATTATCTAGCTGGTAAGAAGACGAAAAAAGTGATTATCAAATATACGTAATGGGGCGATGATATGAAGATGAAGCAAGCGATTATGACGGAACCAGGAAGCATCGTATTCCAAGACGTCGACATTCCTGAAGTGGGGAATAAAGAAATTAAAATTAAGATTAAAAGTATTGGCGTTTGTGGTTCTGATATCCATGTGAATCATGGTAAGCATCCATATACTTCGTATCCTGTTGTGCAAGGGCATGAAATTGCTGCAGAAGTGAAAGAAGTCGGCAAAGATGTTACGGGAATCAAAGTAGGGGATAAAGTGACCGTCCAGCCGCAAGTAGTATGTGGCGAATGTTATCCTTGCCGTAATGGAATGTATCATGTGTGTGAAGAACTCAAAGTGATGGGCTTTCAAACGACGGGAATGGCCAGTGAATACTTTGTAGTCGATGCAGAAAAAGCGATTATCCTGCCAGATTCTTTTTCATGGGAAGAAGGAGCAATGATTGAACCATTAGCTGTGGCGGTTCATGCTGTTCGGCGTGTCCCTTCTATTGAAAACAAGAATGTAGTTGTAATAGGTGGGGGGCCAATTGGAAACTTAGTTGCGCAAACAGCAAAAGCTTTAGGTGCCAAGCAAGTCGTAGTGTCTGAGTTAAGCGCAACGCGTCTTACAATTGCACAACAATGCGGTTTAGAAACGATTGATAGTAACGAAGAGGGTCTTTCTGAAGGGATCGTTCGTTACTTTGGTGACAGTAAAGCAGATGTTATTTTCGAGTGTGTCGGCTCTAGTTACACTGTAGCTCAGTCGATTGAAGTGGCGAGAAAAGGGAGCACAGTCGTTATCGTAGGTGTTGTTTCTGATTTAACAAAAGTGAATATGGGATTTGTTCAAGATCATGAATTAGCGATTTTAGGTAGTGCGATGTATCAAACTGTTGATTTTAATCGAGCGGTAGAATTGATTAAAGCACAACAGATTAACCTACAATCACTCATTACCAATCATATAGAGTTTGAGGATTATTCCGAAGCCTATTCGATTATCGATACACAGAAGGATCTCGTAATGAAAGTAATAATAGATATGGAGAAAGAACAACAGTAAATGAATGAGAGAGCTTGAACTGAATTATAATGTAATGACATAGTGATGTAGTGTAAACATAAAATTACCTGAATGAAGGTGAACACATGAAACCTAAAATACTAATTACACCCAAATCATTTCAAAAGTATAAAATGAAACCAATTGAAATGCTGGAACAACAAGGCTTTGAAGTGTTAGAAAACACAACGGGCCGCACGTTTACAGAAGAGGAAATCATTGAAGTTGCCAAAGAGGGAGTCGTTGGCATTATCGTCGGCGTAGATCCGCTACCTGCACATGTACTGGAATCGTGTGCCCAACTGCAGGCTGTTTCAAAATACGGAGTGGGAATGGATAATATCGATTTGGAGAAGGCGCAACAGTTGGGGATACAAGTACAAAATGCGATTGGCACAAATAACATCTCTGTCGCAGAGTTGACGATTGGTCTAATGTTTGAGAGTGCACGTAAACTTTCCCAATCTGTGCAAACCGTTAAGGCAATGGGATGGGAGCGTGTGATTGGCTGTGAACTGACGGGGAAGCGTGTAGCTGTAATCGGCGGAGGACAAATAGGAAAAGAAGTTGCTAAACGATGTAGAGGGCTTCAAATGACTGTGACCATTTATGATCCGTATTTTAATGATCAAGCATTTCTTGACGAGTTCAATGTACAACGTTCCGAACACTTTGATGACGCAATTCGCTCGGCCGATTTTGTCACGCTTCATTTGCCGGTGACAACTGCAACGAAGCATATCATCGATGCAAAAGTATTTAGTGACATGAAACCGACCTCTATTTTAATCAATACCGCACGCGGGGAATTAGTGGATGAGCAAGCATTATTTGAGGCGTTATCAACTGGACAAATTGCAGTGGCAGCTCAAGATGTCTATTCTCAAGAGCCTCCTGTAGAAGGCGATCCATTGGTTGCACTCCCTAATTTTATTTTAACGCCGCATATTGGGGCTTTTACACAAGAGTCGGTGGAACGAATGGCTATCGTCTCCACACAAAATCTACTCAATATGTTAGAGGATGAGGTGTGAGGATGGAGACATTCAATTCGTCAGCGCATATCACAACCGTTAGAGGCGATATCCAGCCATCAGATCTGGGAATCTGCCATAGTCATGAGCATTTATTTATAAAAAAAGGCTATCCTGAGCAACTAGATTCGTCATTGGTGTTGGATGATTACGCCAAAACGAAAGAAGAAGTACAACGATTTCAAGCGTTAGGTGGCAAGACCATTGTAGACGCTCAGCCAGTTGGGAGCGGTCGAAATGCCGCTTGGTTACAACAATTATCTGAAGAAACAGGCATTCACATTCTGGCTTCAACGGGCTTTCACAAGCTTGGATTTTATTCGCCTGAGCATTGGATTCACGAAGCTTCGATGGAAACGCTTGTCGAATTATTTATGGATGAATTACAAATGGGCATGTTTGCTGATGGTGAAGATGGGTGGCCACAGCAACGGATACAAGCAAAAGCAGGGCTCATTAAAACAGCAACCGATATGGAAGGAACGGCGGGGCCTTATTTCCGTCTGTTCAAGGCGGCAGCAAAGGCTGCCTATGAAACGGGGGCTCCCATTATGAGTCACACCGAACTCGGCTATAATGCCATGGATCAACTCATGCTTTATATGAGCTTAGGAATTCCAGAGGATCAATTAATCCTTTGTCATCTCGATCGAAAAATCGAAAATGAAGAGTATTTGCTACATGTTGCAAGTATGGGCGTTTATATAGAACTAGATACAATCGGACGATTTAAATATCATTCTGATGAGGAAGAAGTGAAGTTAATCGGACGGTTGCTGGATAACGGTTTTGAGGACCAACTATTATTGGGACTTGATACAACAAGGAACCGCATGAAGAGCTACGGAGCGACGATTGGATTGGACCATTTGCAAGGAACTTTTCTCAAACTCCTTAGGCAATCGGGCGTTAGTGAAGAGCGCATTCATAAAATGATGCATGTAAACCCTGCAAAAGCTTTCAGTAAACGATAAGGGAAGGATTGATAGGCTTGATTTTACCTGAAAAAGCAACTGTACCAACGATGTATTTTATAGGGGTGACGACAACAAAGTCCTCTATTATGAAGCTTTTCCCGGAATGGGCAAAAGCATTGGGATTGGAAAACGCTGTGCTAAAAGGTATTGATATGGAAATCCATGCCAATCCTGAAGATTATAGAAAAGTAGTCGAATTTATAAAAAATGACGAGCTGTCAATGGGAGCTTTGGTCACTACGCATAAGATTGATTTGTATGAGGCTGCAGAAGACTTGTTTGATTACTTAGATCCGTTTGCGCAAATGTTTGGCGAATTATCGTCCATTTCTAAAAGAGATGGAAAACTTTGCGGACATGCGAAAGATCCGATTTCAAGCGGTTTGGCATTGGAAAGCTTTGTGCCCGTTAATTACTGGAATGATCATCGAGGCGAGCTATTTATCATCGGAGCGGGCGGAAGTGCAATTGCCATCTGTGCATATTTGTTGGATCCAAAAAATGGTGAAAATATCCCATCGCGAGTCGTTGTTGCTAACCGTAGTCAAAAACGTTTGACTGAAATAGAGGAGATTATACAAGAAGTAAATCCTAAAGCAACTGTTGAATATCATTTAACACCGGAATCTGTGCAAAACGACAAACTGTTAGAAGGATTGAAACCACATTCTTTGGTAGTCAATGCGACTGGACTTGGAAAAGACCGACCTGGTTCACCGTTGACGGATAACGCGGCATTCCCACAAGACAGTTTGGTTTGGGAATTGAATTACCGTGGCGAATTGGATTTCATGCATCAGGCAATTGCACAAGCCGAACAGCGTCATCTACATGTAGAGGACGGCTGGATTTACTTCATCCATGGCTGGACACAAGTGGTTGCGGAAGTGTTTAACGTAGAAATTATTGGCGAGAAGTTTGCTCAAATTGAACAAATATCTAATCAAATGAGATAACAATTGGAGGAAGTTAAGATGACATTAAAAGAAAAAGCATATGCAATTAATTTTGATTTGGCGACAGGACTTTCCGAATCGAAAACGTCTACGAAACGTTATTTAGCTGATATGAAAAAACTATTTAATCATGTAGAACTCTTGGAGGACTCTATCCAGCAAGGCAATAATCATATGGTTTATGAATACTACAGCGTTGATGCGGATGTACCGAAAACAGACGGTGATCTTCATTTCGGAACTAGTATCGTTTACCCGGGGAAAGTAGGGGACGAATACTACATGACAAAAGGGCATTTTCATGAAGTGTTAGCGACTGGGGAAGTGTATTTATGTCTGAGTGGAGAAGGATATATGCTTATGGAAAACCCAGAAGGTGACTGGCAAATTGAAAAATTTATTCCTGGGCAAGCAGTACATGTACCGCCACGTTATGCGCATAGAAGCATTAACATTGGCAACGAGCCACTAGTCACATTCTTTACATTCCGGGCGGATGCAGGACATGATTACGGTACAATCGAAACAAAAGGCTATCGTAAACTGGTTGTAGAGAAAGATGGACAGCCTGAAATTATTGATAACCCGAATTGGGAACAATGAGGGGGATACTATTGAAACGAAAAAGAGACATACTAACCAGTATTGAAGAAAGCGGTCTGGTAGCGGTTGTGCGCGCAGACAATGCTGAAAAAGCCAAACGAATCACAGAAGCGTCTTTTAAAGGCGGTGTAGCTGCAATCGAAATTACGTATACTGTACCGGGAGCTACGGAAGTGATTAAAGAGCTCGTGACCGAGTTTCGGGATGACATCATTGTTGGAGCAGGTACGGTCTTAGATCCAGAAACAGCACGCATCGCTATTCTTGCAGGTGCACAGTACATCGTGAGTCCTTACTTGGACGAAGAAACAGCGAGATTGTGCAATCGTTATCAAATCCCTTACATGCCTGGCGTTATGACCATTAAGGACGTGGTGAAAGGATTGGAAACAGGTGCTGAATTATTGAAAGTCTTTCCGGGGGAACTTTTGGGGCCGAAAGTCATCTCTGCCATTAAAGGGCCAATCCCTCAAGCCAGTTTGATGCCAACGGGCGGGGTCAATGTCGATAATGTTGGTGAATGGATTCGTGCCGGAGCTGTCGCTGTTGGAGCTGGTGGTAGTTTAATCGGAAAACCGGATGAGCAAGGCTATGAGCAAATTACGGAAACGGCAAAAAGATTTATTGAACAGATTAACATCGCAAGAAATAACTGAATGATAGAATAACAAAGACTCATGTTAATCTACATCAAGGAGGCAGTTGTGTGGATAGTATTATCTTTGATTTGGATGGGACGCTATGGGACTCACGTAAAACAGTCTCCAAAGCCTGGACAGAGGTTGTGAAAAATGCCGACGATGGGCAAGGAGAAATTACAGAGGAAGATTTAAAAGGAACAATGGGGCTGCAAATTCCGGATATCGCCAAAATTGTTTTTGATTATTTAGATGAGACAAGGCAGATGGAAATGATACTCGAATGCTGTCGCAATGAACGTTTATATTTACTAGAAGAAGGTGGGGAATTATACCCGCGTTTAGAGGAAGTGCTTCAGATTCTTTCAAAAAAATATAAACTATTCATCGTTAGCAACTGTCAGGAAGGTTATATCGAAGCATTTTATGAATATCACGGCCTTGGGGGATACTTCCAGGACTTTGAAAACCCTGGCAGAACAGGCCTTAGTAAAGGACAAAACATTCAGCTCATTATCGAACGAAATCAATTATCCTCACCAGTCTATGTAGGTGACACGCAAAGTGATCAGGATGCTACAACATACGCAGGCATTCCTTTCGTCTATGCAGCTTATGGATTCGGACAAGTAACGGATTATGACTATAAAATCAATCAGATTGGGGACTTACTAGAGCTTTTTGGTTGAGAGGATACTAGGGAAGTAGAACCTTTTTTGGTACCTGTAAAAAAATCAAGGCATACACTAATGACGTATGGAGAAAACAGGAAGTCAGCAGATGTACGATGTTGTTGACTTCCATTTTCTTGATGCGAAACAACTTTTTATACTAAACCCTCATGCATTTCGCCTCATACGCTTATCTATACTCCTGTAAATCATCTACTTCATTCCCTTATGCACAAACGGACAGACCCCTTGAATTGGCACGGCATCATCCCCGATAAAAAACTGTTTCCATTCATTATGCGTTGGATCCCCGAAATGGCTAATGTCGGGATGTTTCGGTAGCTGATCCCACACGGCAACACGTTCACGAACTTTTTCTCGTGACATCATGCCGCCTGCTTCCGTCCCTTTCAAGCCTTCAAAAATGCGCCTCGGCTGAAATCCAAGCACCATTGAATTGCCGAGATGCCGCGTTTTTCGCTGTTTATAAGCCGGTGTATTACCAAAAACAAAAATTGGTTCCCCGTGAAAATGAAAATCCCACAGATAATGTTCCGGGTCCCGTGGACTTTCCACAGGCCATTCGATCTTGTCTACCTCATGCAAGTATTGAAGAATCGACCAAAATTGCTTACGATAATCATCCAAAGCACCTTCTGTTGTAAACGGCTCCACAAAGACAAAAAGACCATGCCGTTTATGCGCAGGATCATTGAAAAGGGCCAAAAATGCCGTTAACGCACGCGGTAAATTCGACCAGTCATCCTGCGTCACATAGGCATAGCGTAGTTCACCCTTCAATTCGCCATTCATCCCGAAATAACAGGGAAACGTCCTATCCGTAACGGTTTGATGGAATGTCTGGTATTCATTCAACAACCAATTGGGCAAATCGGTGCGCCATGTGAAATCTTCTTTGGTTAATAAAGTCTCCGTTACTTGAATCATTGTGTTCCCTCCGTATTGATAAATTTTTTAGAAGTATTCATCAAGCAATCCCATACAGAATAGAATACGTTGTGATAGGTCGTGTTATGTTAGTTAGAATAAAATGTACTTTGTTCATAATAAAAAAAGCACCCTTAAGGATGCTTTAGTTATGTTGTATTAAACCGTAAACCGCGCCATATCGGTTTGGAGCGTTTCCGCAAGTCCTGCCAGCGTTTGGGCACTTGACGATATTTCTTCATTGGTCGCAAGTTGTTCTTCTGTGGCCGCACTTGCTGATTGGGCTTCTCTAGCTGCTTGTGTGGCAAGTTCCTCAATTGTGCTGGATTCACCCGAAATTTTATCGGTCATTGTTCGAATCGATTCGATTTCACTAGAGACGGTGGCGAGTTTCTGGCGCATAGTAGTTGCGGCTTCTTCAATCTGATGAAATACGTCTTCCGTTTTTTCAGTTACCACAAAACCTTCTTCAACTTGTTGACTGCCGTCTTTTGTATCTGACACGGCCCTTTCTACATTTTGAATCATCATGTCAATCATTCGACCGATGTCCCTAGCAGACTGTTTGGATTGTTCGGCAAGATGACGTACCTCATCTGCAACAACGGCAAATCCTTTTCCATGTTCACCAGCCCTGGCAGCTTCAATGGCCGCATTCAACGCCAATAAGTTGGTTTGTTCCGCAATCGCTGTAATGAGTGCTGTCACCTGTCGAATTTGTTCAGAATGCGTAGCCATATCACCAATCGTCTCGGAAGATTGTCCGATGGTTGTCCGAATGATGCTCATTTGTTTGGTGAAATTGTGCATGAGCGTTGCACCATCGCTTACAAGGCGTACGACTTCATCAGTGGAGATGAGCAAAGCTTCATTATCCCCAGTGATTTGGTCAATACCTGTCACCATTTCGCCCATGGAAACCGTCGAATCCTTCACAGTAGACGTTTGCAGTTCACTTGCCACCAAATTACGCTCGGTAATGTCTGCGACCATTTCAGAGGCGGCAAGGCTTTGTTGCGAGCTAGCGGACAATTCTTCAGCGTGCTCCGCAAGTTGGCTAGCGGAATGTCTGGCGTTGGTGATGATTCCGCGCAAATCGCCGACCATATCATTCAAAGCATCTGCCATTTCCCCGAGTTCGTCTTGATTACGAATGTTCACAGGCTCTACAGAAAAATCTCCAGTAGCTAGCTGTTTCAGCGCTACTGTCATCGTTCCGACGGGGCGTGCGATGCTGCGGCTAATCAGACGCGCAATGATGATGCTTATGACAATGGCAATCCCCATCAGGCTAGCAATTAGGATACGAATCCATTGCAAGACATCTTGCAATTCTTGTTCCGTCTTCACTTGCTGATTTGCTTGATGTTCGATTAATTTTCTTATATTTTCCGTAATTGCAGTTTCGTATAGCTCCCCCTCGGAAGCGACTTTTGACGCACTTTCCAGGTTGCCTTCTTGCACATCTCGAATAACAATTTCGCTAATCTGTTGATAACTTATTAGCGCCTCTTGCACTTCTTTTAGTAAATCTCGCGCGGAAGGGGTACGGACGAGCTGATCTAATTCTTTAATCGTCGCTTTAGTGATATCCAGCACTGCTTGTCGTCGCGTTAAATACGCTTCATCTTGATAGATAATATAACCAGAAATGTTTTTGGCGTCCTCATTTTGATTAGCTAATAACTGCTCAAACAACACGACTTTTCGTATTTTATCGTCGATTAAATAACGGTATTCCTCATTCAATTTCGTCAATGTCCATAATCCGGATGCACCAACGATGATTAAAACAACTAAAATGGATGAAAAACCAATCCATAATTTCTTTCCTACAGTGATTCGCATGTCCTATTTTCCTCCTATGTACATAGCTATTTATAATTATAGTATGTAGGAATAAAGTTATTTGTAATGATATTGTAAAGATTGTTAAGGGGGGATGTTTGGAGACTATAACGTCTCTATTATTATGATTTTTTCTGTGTTTTATTAAGAAGGTGTTGATTAATGATATAGTGCTTGCAATTCAAAGGGTGAATAGTTAGAATAATCACAATGCGGTTATGGTTACTGAACGAACAAAATGATTCTATGCAGGGCGACGTTTCGAGCAAGTCATCAGATGACCTTATGACATAGTGTATAGATTTGTTAAAAGGTATGAGAATTTTAGTATCTAGTAGAGATTATTTGGTTTGGGAGAGATAAAAAAGATGAAAAGCAGACGGATTCAAACGAAAAAAATCTATGAGGAAGTGGCTGACGCACTCATTACAATGATCAAAAATGAAGAATTATCTCCAGGCGATCGATTGGAATCTGTTGAACAGCTTGCGCACAACTTTGACGTGAGCCGCTCTGCAGTGAGAGAAGCGCTTAGTGGCATGCGGGCAATGGGCTTAGTCGAGATGCGCCAAGGCGAAGGGACTTTTGTCTCGAAATTCAACGCTTCCAACTTTACCTTGCCTGTAACGGTGGGGATGTTGTTAGGGAAGGAAGATATTAAGGAATTGTATGAGGTGCGTAAAATCCTCGAAGCCGGGGCGGCAAGATCAGCTGCACTCTACCATCAGGAGGAAGATTTACGTCCAATTGAAAATGCCATTGAAGACATGAAGAAGGCCAACCAAAATGGTGAAATTGGTGAAGAGGCCGATATGCGTTTTCATACTGCAATCGTGAATGCTACGCATAATCAGATTCTCATTCACTTAATGCGTTCGGTTTCGGAAGTGATGATTAACGTATTACGAGAAACGCGAGAGGTGTTAATTTATTCAGAGAAAAAAGCCGTTTCCTTAATGAATGAACACCAATTAATCTATGAGGCGATTAAAGAAAGGCAGCCAGAGCAAGCACAGCAGTATATGCTAGATCATTTGCAAAATGTCGAGAAGTCGTTAGAGAAATATATGGATTTTAGAAAATAAGTAGAGGTGACTAAAATGAAAGTCTCGTTATTCATTACCTGTATGGCAGATATTTTCGCTTCAAATGTTGGCAAAGCCACCGTTGAAATCTTGGAACGAGTGGGGTGTGAAGTTGATTTTCCAGATACCCAAACGTGTTGCGGTCAACCTTCTTACAACAGTGGGTATGTCGAGAAGACGAAAGAAACGATGAAGCATATGATGAGGGTATTTCGAGATTCAGAATACGTTGTTGGACCATCTGGGTCTTGCGTCGCGATGCTACGCGAATATGAAGAGATTTTTCGTGGAGATCCAGACTGGGAAGAGGAAGCAAAGAAACTCGCGCGCAAGTCATTTGAACTTACACAGTTTCTTGTGGAAGTGCTAGGACGGGGAGATGTCGGTTCTACGTTTAAGGGAAGAGTAACCTATCATCCATCTTGTCATATGACGCGGCTGTTGGGTGTTAAGGATGCACCTAAGCAATTATTGGAGAATATTGCAGGTGTTGACCTTGTCAATCTACCACAAGGTGAAGATTGCTGCGGCTTTGGCGGTACTTTTTCCGTTAAAAACGCCGTCATTTCGGGGCAAATGGTACAAGAAAAGGCGGATCATGTTGTGGAAACGAAAGCGGAGTATTTAGTCGGTGGAGACATGGCTTGTTTAATGAACATCGGTGGACGCCTATCGAGAGAAGGACGAAACGTAAAAGTTATTCACATCGCTGAAATTCTAAATCATTGTGAGGGAGAGTGACGAAGATGAGTATTCGTATTGGTACGGGTTCATTTGAAAACCGTGTGCAAGATGGTATCGACAACGATTTCATGCTAAACTCCGTTGCTTCTGCCCAAGGGCGATTTAGAAGTCGGCGAGCGAATGCGGCAGAGGAATTAGGCAACTGGGAAGATTGGCGTTCGCTGGGAGAAGAAATCCGAACGCATACGCTGCAACATCTTGATTACTATTTACAGCAATTAAGTGACAACGTCTCCAAACGAGGGGGACAGGTCTTTTTTGCCGAAACAGCCGAAGATGCGAACGCCTATATTCAAGAAGTCATCAAGCGAAAGAATGCCAAAAAAGTCGTAAAAGCCAAGTCGATGGTGACCGAAGAAATCGGTTTAAATAAAGCTTTGCAAGAAGTCGGCGCGGAAGTAGTGGAAACCGACTTAGGGGAATGGATTTTGCAGTTGAGCGGAGACGTCCCTTCTCATATTGTCACACCTGCATTGCATTTAAATAAAGATCAAATCAAAGAAACCTTTACAGAAACACGAGGTTACGACAAATCGAACGCTCCAGAAGAACTGGCATTATTCGCCCGCGAGCAACTGCGGAAAGACTTTTTGTCAGCAGATGTTGGGATAACCGGCTGTAACTTTGCCGTCGCAGAATCAGGTGCTGTAACATTCGTTACGAATGAAGGAAATGCTCGCCTATCGACAACCTTGCCTGAGACGCAAATTTCAGTCATGGGAATGGAACGCATTGTGCCTACATGGGAAGAGTTAGATGTTCTAGTGAGCTTATTGACAAGAGCGGCGGTTGGGCAAAAGCTAACGAGCTATGTCACCTCCATTACGGGCACGCGTTTAGCAGGAGAAGTCGATGGTCCTGAAGAATATCATTTGGTTATTGTAGATAATGGTCGGTCCAAAATTTTAGGAACGGAATTTCAATCGGCCTTACACTGTATTCGCTGCGCGGCTTGTATTAACGTTTGTCCGGTTTACCGTCACATTGGTGGTCATGCATATGGCTCCATTTATCCAGGGCCAATCGGGGCGGTACTGACGCCATTACTCGATGGTTATGAAAAACATAAAGAACTGCCACACGCTTCTACGCTATGTGCTGCATGTACAGATGTTTGCCCGGTCAAAATTCCATTGCATAAACAACTGATTCGCCACCGTGAAATCATGGTCGAACAAAAAATTTCATCAACAATTGAAAAAGTAGCGATGGATGGATTTGTGAAATGGTCCACACATCCGGCCGCATACAAAATGAGCACAGCACTAGCGCGAACGGCATTTAAGCCATGGACAAAAGACGAAACTTTATCAACAGGGCCGGGTCCTTTAAAACAATGGACGGCACAACGGGATTTTCCTGCACCAAGCAAACAAACTTTTCGATCTTGGTTTAAAGAACATCGAAAAGGAGAGAAGCCACAATGAGCATTCAAAATCGGGAAGCCTTTTTAAATAAACTCGCCAACAGCCTAGGAAGACCACGACTGACAGAAGGTGTCGAGCGTCCCAAATGGAGCCTGACCCCGCAGTGGGACGTCTACAAGAACTACTCACAAGATGAATTAGTCGACGTCTTTGAAAAACAATGTGCAGTTATTCATACGAAATGTAAGCGGACAGATCGAGCAGGACTGTCCACAATACTTAAAGCAGTCATCGAAGCGCATGATGGGAAGAAAGTGATTGCTGCAAACAATCATCGGAACAAGGACTTTGGTGTCGATGTTATTTATGAGGAACTGCAGAACGATGGCGTCGACGTACGACTCTGGGATTCGGCAATCGGGAAAGAAAACCAGGTCTTCGCAGAACAAGCCGACATCGGTATCACATTCAGCGACATTACACTCGCAGAATCCGGCACATTGACGTTGTTTAACGACAAAGACAACGGTCGTTCCATCAGTCTATTACCGAGAGTACACGTCGCTATAATACCCAAAAGCACACTCGTTCCACGCATGACACAAGCCGTCAAACAAATCCACGAAGCTAACCAACGTGGGCAAGCCGTATCATCGTGCGTCAGTTTTATATCCGGCCCAAGTAACAGTGCGGATATTGAAATGAGCCTGATTGTTGGTGTACATGGACCGGTAGAAGCAACTTATATTGTTGTGGATGATTGACGAATGAAAAACGCTCATTTTCTGTTTTATTAATAGAAAATGGGGAGTATGTGATAAGAACATCCGAGTGCCTGTTACCACAACACTATAAAACTCGAGTATAGACTCCTAGGTGAACTCATATAAAAATATGCAATGATTCAACATATTGCTTATTAGCGAGCAGTATGATAACAGCTATTTAATCATGGAAACAAACTATTTCGCGTCCCGCTTATTGAAGGTTCAATAAGAAATATAGACACCTGGTTTTGAAAACATTCCGTATTGTTTTCAGAACCAGGTGTTTATTATCTTCATTATATCCAATCCGGCTTGAAGGGTTATTGTAATTTTTTTCGAAGTTGTTCGGCTGCAAATAATGCTTCCTTATCTTGAGCAATCTCATCAGGTTTGTTTCCTTCACCAATGATATATCCATCAAAACTTATCCCTATAAAATCAAAAATATGTTGGAACTGCTGGATCATTGGTAAACCTTTCATGTAGGGATTATCTCCACCCACCGCAATTACATATGCTCTTTTTGGGGACATTTGTTTTTTAAAATCTGGGTATTTTGAGTCTCTCAATGTCTGAGACCATCGATCAACAAAGTTTTTCATTGTTCCCGTCATGCTATACCAATAAATCGGCGTAGAAAAAATAAGAATGTCATGTTGAAGAATACGATCAATAATGGAATTATAATCATCATCGATTTCCGGAAACCCTTCCTTTGTATGACGCTTATCTACTATAGGTTCAATCAAATGATCCTTCAGATATATTTCTTCCACGGTTAATCCTTGAATGACTTTCTTCGTTAACGTCTCTGTATTGCCGTTTGGACGGTTTCCACCGTAAAGAACTGCAATGCTCATGATTCATCATCCCTCCATATTGTTGTCATTTAGTAATTCTACAATTTATATTATATAATGAGATTGAAAATCAATAAAACGGATTATTTCGATTGAATCAATCGAAAAAAGCGATTTAGGAAAGGTGAATTAATTGGAGAACAAACAACTGATTACCTTTAAGGTAGCTGCTGAAACCCTGAACTTTACCCAAACGGCTAAAATATTGAATTTTGCTCAATCGAGTATAACTGCCCAAATGAAATCACTTGAAGCTGAACTTGGAACTCCGTTGTTTGAGCGTTTAGGGAAGCGGCTAATTTTGACAGAAGCCGGGCGAAAGTTTCAATTATACGCAGATAAAATGATAAAACTAAATGAAGAGGCAAAGATGGCTGTAGGTGGAGATAAAGAACTTTCGGGAACCATTATTATTGGGGCTCAAGAAAGTCAGTGCACTTACCGGCTACCACCAATACTCATGGAGTTTAAAAAACAATATCCTAACGTTAAGGTCATCTTTAAACCAGCACATTCTGACGAAATGGCCAGAAGAGAGCTGCAGGAGGGTTTGCTGGATATTGCGTTCATAATGGATACATCGAAGCCTGGAGATACATTACGAATAGAGTATCTTATAGAAGAGAAAATCAAAATGGTTGTTTCCCCAGATCATCTTTTACTTGCGAAATCGGAGATTAGTCCAAAAGAACTTGAAAAAGAAACATTTTTACTTACTGAATCAGGATGTTCCTATCGCACCCTTTTGGAAGATTCTTTCCGTTCAGTAGAAGTCTACCCAAAAAATAAATTTGAATTCGGTAGCATAGAAGCCATCAAACAGTGTGTGATCGCGGGATTGGGAATTGCGGTACTTCCGGAAATGGCAGTCGAGGAAGACATTAGATTGGGAAAAATGAAGGAATTGGCATGGGTAAACACCCTATCACCTGTTTTTACCCAGATTGCATGGCATAAAGATAAATGGATGACTCCCCCGTTGCAAGCTTTAATAGAGTTAACCCATGAAACCTTTAAGGCTAAGAAGGCTGGTATTGATGAAGTTTAGTCTTTTGCTCAAAAGTGAAGAATGCCGTTTAGCCTCGACAGGCGTTGGTCGACTAAAATCGACATGTCCCGAGAGGCAGGCATTTGGAGTCTGGACGAGAGCAAGCTCGAAAAAATTTTGCGTTAATTATGCCGGGGCGTAATTGATGCAAAATCAACGGTGACAGCTGCTCGCCTGCCCCCATTCACCTATACTCAATCAAAGACATTGACATTTAGCTACATCTGCTATAAAATTATCTTGAATTCGAGATATATTTTCGTTGAAGTATAAACTGAAAACCATAAGCACAAATTGACCATACATTGGAGGAATAAAGATGAATCATTTAAAAGGTATGCACCACGTAACAGCGATTACCAGTAGCGCAGAAGAGAATTACAAATTTTTCACATATGTATTGGGCATGCGATTAGTAAAGAAAACGGTAAACCAAGATGACATTCAAACGTATCACCTGTTCTTTGCAGATGACGTGGGCGGCGCAGGGACGGATATGACATTCTTCGATTTCCCAGGCATTCCAAAAGGGACGCATGGCACAAACGAAATCTACAAAACCGCTTTCCGTGTTCCAACGGACGCTGCATTAGATTATTGGGTTAAACGCTTTGATCGATTAGATGTTAAGCATGACGGTATTCAAGAGCAGTTTGGTGTCAAAGTACTATCATTCGTTGATTTTGATGACCAGCAATACCAAATGATTTCAGATGAAAACAACAAAGGCATTGCATCGGGTACACCGTGGCAAAAAGGACCAGTTCCATTGGAGTACGCTATTACTGGACTCGGGCCGATTCATATTCGGATCGCTGAATTTGATTATATGAAAGAAGTATTGGAGAAGGTTTTATTATTCAAAGAAATCGCCCAAGAAGGAGACCTTCATTTATTCGAAGTAGGAGAAGGTGGAAATGGTGCACAAGTCATCGTTGAGAAAAACACGGTGCTCCCTCCAGGTCGACAAGGTTATGGTACTGTTCACCACGCTGCATTCCGTGTGGAAGACCGTGCCGTGCTCGACGAATGGACAGAACGCATCGAAAGCTTTGGCCTACGTACATCAGGCTATGTCGATCGCTTCTTCTTCGAATCATTGTATTCAAGAATGGCACCGGGCATCCTATTCGAATTTGCAACAGATGGCCCAGGATTCATGGGCGATGAACCATACGAAACACTTGGCGAAAAACTATCGTTACCACCATTTTTGGAACCGAAACGCGAACAGATTGAAAAATTAGTGCGCCCGATTGATACGGTGAGAAGCACGAAGGAATTTATGAAAGAATAATAATGAGACCTTTCATGCGTTTGTTTGACGTGTGGGAGGTCTTTTACGTTATGGGGGACAAGGCCAAATTGGCTACAAAGGCTTTGATGTACGAATTATAACGATGTTAGCTACCAGTAGCTGTGATACGATAAAAGAAAGATAAGAGGATACTTTTCGAGTAGTTACACAGGTGCTTACTAAACTTCTACGGTTGAAAAATATATCTTCATTCAGCAAATCTTTTTGTACTGAAAGCGAAGCGTCGGCTACAGAAAACTCCCACCTCGATGAGTGATGTGATGAATGCGGTTTTGTTTTTCTGTTCAGTGGGTGTTCAAACGCTCGCTGAACGATAGAGGTACGCAGGCTTAGGTCGCCACGTCCAAAGAGCCGTGCCTTAATTTCTGCAAAAAAGCGCAGAAATACGGCCAATCGAACCCTTCACAGTTCGATTGGCAACGCCTGCATGACCAACATCCTGTTGGCCCAAGCCTCCGGCGGATGTCACAGATTTTTTTAGAGGAGCTAAGAAGGCAGTCTAAGTGCGCGACGTCCTGTCGCAACGCCTGCATGACCTACATCCTGTAGGCCCCGAGCTCAAAAAAAATCAGGACGCAATTACGCCGAGGCGTAATTGATAGAAAAGGAGGCGAAGCTGATTGGCAACATATCAAAACAAACGCCGTCTATGGACAATGGCAGTTATTGTACTTTTATTTGCGCTCATCCTGACAGGTTTTCGATTACAGTGGATTGAAACATTTAACGAAACAGGTGAACAACCAATCATTGAAAATGGGGAACTCGATTTACGAGAGTGGGAGTTTTCAGATGGACACACCATTTCACTTGATGGAGAGTGGGCGTTTTATCCTTATGAAAATATTACGAGTGAATCGACAAAAAAAGAGGGGCGAAAGAACCGATATATTAACGTGCCGGGAGATTGGTCTGAAACATTGAATCCTGATGATGGAAGTCCGTACGGATATGGTTCTTACCGACTCCGTATTTTAGTAGACACTGACCAAAACCAAACGTATGGGTTGCAAGTGCCGAGTGTTCGCAGCTCATCTGCCTTATATATTAATGGACTCGATTCAGGAGAATCCGGGAAAGTTGCAGACAATAAAAAAGAGGCGCATGCATTTAATGTACCTTATTTGTCTTCATCTATTCGAGCTGATGCCGATGGGGTTATTGAAATTGTTTTACAAGCGACAAACTTTGAAGACCCGCGTTCGAGTGGACTCGTTCGTTCACTGACATTTGGCTATGAAGAGGATATTGTAGAGGCTTCGAAGCTATCTACACTTCTACAAGTCCTTGCAGCGGGAATGCTTGTTATTCACGCTTTATTTGCGCTCATTTTATATAGCATTGGCATTCGGGATCGTCGATTTCTTTATTTTGCTTTGGCTTTAATTGCAAGCGCGATCTCTAACGTCATGGGTGGCGATGAGAAAGTATTATTGCACTATATTATGATGGATTATACAGTTTCCTTTAAACTGTCATTTACCGTTTTAGTTGTCTATGGTTGGGCAATGGTTCAATGCGTGAAGCCGCAAATTCAGTTGTTGGTTACTTGGTTTTTACCTATTTTTACAACGATGAGTGCAGGTGTGATTGTAGCTGTTTGGATATTGCCGCTAGAGTCATTAGACTTTGCTTCGACATTTAGCTTACCGTATGTCGTAGTATCAGCAGTCATTACAGCGCTCGTCTTACTTTTAGGGGGAAAGGATTACAAAGGAAGCATTTGGTTGGCACTTTCGAGTGTTGCAATAGCGAGTCATATTGCTTGGTGGTCTTATGCAATGTCCACTGGTTTGAAAGTCATTTACTATCCTTTTGATCTGATGATTGCGGTTATTTGTTTTTCAGGAGTTTGGTTTAAGCAATATCATGAAATGAATATAGAAACACAGAAATTGGCAACAGAACTGCAAAAGGCCGACAAAGTAAAAGACGAATTTCTTGCGAATACGTCACATGAATTACGTAATCCGCTACATAGCATTTTAAATATTTCACAAGCGGTTTTGGAACGAGAACAGTTGTCATTGCAAGGCAGAAGTGCTAAAGATTTAGAAACCGTGTTGTCCATCAGTCGCCGAATGTCATGGATGGTCGATGAATTACTCGATATGACGCATTTACAAGAAGGAAAACCACAACTTCAGTTACATCCTTGTTCACTGCAAGCTGTGACGGTAGGCGTTGTGGATATGCTTGAATATATGGTGGCGGGAAAACCAGTCCGAGTTGTCAATGAAATTCCTGCCGATTTCCCACTCGTCATGGCTGATGAAAAGCGATTGATTCAAATTGTATTTAATTTATTGCATAATGCGATTAAATTTACCAATCATGGCGAAATTACAATTCAGGTTTCTATACAAGTAGAAAAAGCACAAATTGAGATTACAGATACAGGCAATGGGATGGGAGAAGAAGCGCTTCGTACAATTTTTGATCCTTATACACAAGTACATAATGGAGATGGAGGAGGATTCGGGCTAGGGCTAAATATTAGCCGAAAACTAGTTGAATTACACGGAGGGATTTTGCAAGCTCACTCGGTTTTAGGAGAAGGCTCAACGTTTAGCTTCGCTTTACCTTTAGCGGATGGATCGGCAGAAGAAATAGCCATCCCAAGTCCATTGAAGTCTTCCATACTTCAAGATGACAATCACTCAGACTTTACAGTCGAAGTACCATTGAAACATACTTTTGAGCGCCTTCGAGTACTCGTTGTTGACGATGATCCGGTGAATTTACAAGTGATTGAAACGATGTTTTCTGAAGAAGACTATACAATCGCAACTGTTTTAAGTGGTGAAGCAGCACTTGCTTTATTGGATGTCAAAGAGTGGGACTTGGTCATTTCAGATGTAATGATGCCGCAAATGTCGGGCTATGATTTAACAAAGAGAATACGTCAACGTTTTTCATTAACAGAACTCCCCATCTTGTTACTGACGGCAAGAAGCCAGCCTACTGATATTGAAAATGGCTTTTTAGCAGGGGCGAATGATTATGTCACAAAACCTGTAGATGCATTGGAATTCAAGTCAAGAGTTCGCGCCTTGACAAGTGTTAAACAGTCCATGCATGAAAAAGTACGTATGGAATCCGCTTGGCTTCAAGCCCAAATTCAACCGCATTTTTTATTTAACGCGCTGAATACGATTATGGCACTCAGCGAGATTGACATGGGGAGAATGCACAAAGTGTTAGAGGCATTTAGTCATTTATTGCGACGAAAGTTCCAATTTGACAACCTCAATATGCTGTCTCCTATTGAGGAAGAGATTGCGCTGGTTAAAGATTATTTGCTTATCGAGAAAGAACGTTTTCAAGATCGACTCCATGTTATATGGGAGATTGATAACGATTTGAATGTGGTGCTTCCCGCGCTAACGATTCAACCATTGGTGGAAAATGCAATTCATCACGGTTTAATGAAACGGATTGAGGGTGGAAAGTTACTTGTTCGCGTTGTTAAAAAAGGGGCCTATATCGAAATTGTAGTAGAAGATGACGGCGTCGGAATGGAAGAGGCGTTTGTCAAAGAACGATTGGAAAAAGGGAAGCATGCGCAATCGGGCATTGGCTTAGTGAACACCAACCTTCGCTTAAAACGACACTATGGACAAGGTTTACAGATTAATAGTGCACCGGGAGTGGGGACGACTGTGTCGTTTCGTGTGCCGGTTTAAGAAAATCACACCTCATTCAGGTATGTTTATCACACTTGAATATAGAAAAAATGGTACGTCCAATTGATACGGTGAGAATTACAAAAGAATAATGAAAAGACCTTTCACGCGTTTATTGAACATGTGAGAGGTCTTGTTTCTATTCATCGGCTTTTGCAAACAAATCATTCAGGGCTTCGCTCATCGTAGGGTGGGTGAAAATCGTATCCCGTAAAAAGGTATACGGCAATTTCACTTCCATGGCCACACGAACAACATTAATCATTTCACTCGACTCGGCACAAAATAGCGTACAACCCAAAATCGCATCGGTGTCAGGATCGATAAGTGCTTTTAACAGTCCCTCCGTTTGTTGAGCAATACGGGCACGTGGAATGGCGGCTGCCGGCAATGTTACCACTTTGTAGGCAATCCCTTGTTCTTTCGCCATTTTTTCATTCAGCCCCACCTGTGATAAAACAGGGTCAATAAATACAGAATAAGGCACATGGCTACGCGCTTTCCGTGTATAACTGCCATCTCCATACAGCTGATTCTTCACAATCCGGAAATCATCCAACGAAATATACGTGAACTGAGGTCCCCCATTGACGTCACCTAACGCCCAGATATTAGCAGCAGTCGTTTTCAATAAATCATCCACCACAATAGCCCTTCGGTCATTCACCTCGATGGATGTGTTTTCGAGTCCAAGGCCTTCTGTATTCGGCTTTCTCCCAGTAGCCAACAACAATGCATCTCCAGACACTTCCGCCTGTTGGGAATCCCCTGATTGATAGGCAACAACCACACCACCATCCCGATTGGCAATAGATTGCACCTTACTATCGACGACAAATGTGATGTTTTTCGCTTCAAGTACTTTCTTCACTGCTTCCGCAATATCCCGATCTTCATTACGTAAAAACACAGCAGAACTGTCAATCACCGTCACCTCAGAACCGAAATTCGCATAAATCGAAGCGAACTCCAAACCAATATAGCCTCCGCCGATAATGATTAGCTTTTTAGGAAGCTGATCTAGTTGCTGTAATGTCGTTGAGTTATACACAAATTCCGCATCTGCCAAGCCTTCAAAGGCTGGAGTAATCGGTGAAGAACCTGTATTGATGAAGAACTTATCTGCTGATAACTCGAATGTCCCTTTATCCGTCTTCACTTGAATATGTTCATCATCTAAAAAGGTCGCTGCCCCGGTAAAAACCGTGACGCCTTCTAAATCATCAAGCATATGAAAATTCTTATCACGTAACAATGAGGTTAACGCATCCTTTTGCTCAATGGCATGCTGATAAAAGTCTTCTTTTGAATCGCTAGAAAGTCTACGCTCATTGGATTGATGAACGAGTGATTTTGTTGGAATGCATGCAATGTTAATGCAAGTCCCACCATACATATCCGCTGACTTCTCAATCATCGCCACACGCTGTCCGTTCTTAGCCAGTGTCGCCGCTAGCGTCTTTCCACCTTTACCAAATCCGATAATAATTGCATCAAACTGTTTCATAACTTCACCCACCTTGTTTATCTATTACCCTGTTGGTGAGGGTGTAAACGGAAAAATTCTGTTTGCGTGGTTAGAGGTCTTAATTTGAGTGGAATGAAAGGTGCGCTGTTGCAACGTGGAAATGGGGGAAGAATGCAGATACTTAGTTCTGAAATAATCCGGTGTTTTTTCAGAACTAAGTATCTTTTGAAGGATGCTATTACTGAATGGGAGTTGTGTTGGTAGAACCTGAAGCATTTTCATAAGCGACTAAAGTGACCCCTAATTTATCCTCCAGAACCGTTAACGCCGCTAATTGTTCGTTGTTCAAATCCGCTATTTCAGCTTTATCAAGTGACATATCGAATCCACCTTTCTTATTTACGCATATTGTGTTCGTTATGGATGGGATTATACGTTGTACAGTGAGCTGATTGTTGGAGGGAGATTGTTCCAGGAAAGTGAACGTTCGAGTGCCTGTTACCACAACACTATGAAAACCTGCGCACGGACTCCTAGGAGAATCCATACTCAAAAAGCAACGGTGACAAGCACTCGTCCACAAAAATAGTGAAGATAGAAAAACGAATGCTAGAGATTACATATGACCTCGAATAATTCTAGTATTAATAGATTGAAATTATTTAAACGATCGAACTGTCCATTTGTTGAACAGTAAAGTAATCATTCATATTCAGGCCAAGCTTGGCTGTTAATTTTTCTAATTCCGTGTATAGGTTCTTATTGACAGGTATTCCTTGCGCGAGGCGTGTTTTTTGATTAAGATATTCGATTTCACCTGGAAGGTAAATGTTATCTGTTCCTTTTGCTTTTTTTGAGTCTTTGACCATTCCAGTTAAATCATTCAATCTTGTATTGTACTTATTCTTGTCCATAACAGCGGAAGTGTTGATGGCCATCATGACGAAACCAATATCTGAATGGCCTACATTTTTTCCATATCCAGCGCCTGTTAGTATGCCTGCTAGAACATCCATAATTAAAGATAATCCATATCCCTTATGGTTACCTAATGGGATTAAAGAGCCACCTCCCTTAAATCCAGCGTAAGGATCGGTTGTAGGATTTCCGTCAATGTCTAACGCCCAGTCGAGTGGGATTTCTTGCTTCTTTTGTTCTGCTACCATTAATTTTCCTGCAGCCACCACTGAGGATGCAATATCCAAAATGATTGGGTTTTCTGCTTCACGTGGAATTGAAAATGAAATTGGATTATTTCCTAAAACACGTTCAGCTCCGCCGGTAGGTGCCATTAATGGCAAAGTATTAGTTGTACTAAAACCTATCATATCTTCCTTTGCAGCCAGCTCTGTATAATAACCAGATGCACCGTAATGAGATGTGTTTTTTACGAATACTAAACCAATTGTATGTTCTTTCGCCAATTGAATCGCTTTCTTCATGGCGATGTCACCAATATAATGGCCCATACCTAGATCACCATCTAATAAAGCAATGACCCCTTTGTTTAATTCCCATGTATATGAAGGTTTTTTCTTTATAATCTGCTTTTCAATTCTTTCTACGTAGGTGTTCAATAAAATCATCCCATGTGAATCAATGCCTCGCTGATCAGCATATGCCATGACTGTACTCGCAGTCACTGCTTGTTCGGTTGTAAGTCCTGCCATTGTTAGCACATCTATGATTAGTTTTTTATGATTTACTGGATTGATTGTTCTCATGAAAATCCCCCCTAATAGACTAGTGTTCATAAAATTATTCACTTAACCATTTATCAACAATTTCATCATATTCTCCGCTAATTTTAATCTTTTGTAGTCCGCTATTTAATTTTTCTTTGAGCTCGGGTTTATCTTTGGAAACTGCATAGGCATAACGATCAATCGTGAGATTTTCTCCAACAATTTTAAGTTTATTGTTATCTCCGCTTACTTTCATTTTGTATAATAGCGGCGGTCGGTTCATGATGAGTGCATCCGAATAGCCATTTTCGACGTCTAAATAAACGGTATCTGTTTCTTTAAGAGCTTTGGATTTTGCATCATACTGTGCAGCAACTTCTTTCGCCATTTCATGTGTCGTAGAGCCGTTCGTTGCGACGATTGTTTTGTCTTTTAAGTCTTCAAATGTTTCAATCGAACTATCATTTCTGGTTACAAGTACAAGACCAGATTCGTAATAAACATCTGTAAAGTCAACGATTTCTTTGCGCTCATCTGTAATCGTAATTCCACTTGCCGCTACATCTGCCTGACGGGCTTGTAAAGCAGCGAAGAAACCATCAAACTTCATTTCCTTATACTCAAGAGCAAGATTCTCATGTTTTGCAATTGCGTTGAGTATGTCATAATCCATCCCACTTAATTGCCCTTGATCTTTGTAAATAAGGGGAGGATAGTTATTAAGAACAGCGACGGCCACTGTCGTTGGATTTTCAGTATTTGATTTTTCACTCGTATGTGTAGAATTATCCCCACAGCCAGAAAGAATCACTAGTAGCACACAGATTGTCGTAATAAACAAAGTACTTTTTTTCATATCCATCCCCATTTCCTTGAATTTTTATAAGTAATGCTAATTGTCTTACGCATAGACCACCTCCTTTCAGCCTCCGAGTCATGTAGCAGCAATGAATAATGATCATTTAGTCAGTTTTTTCAGATAATTATCATGTGGATTATCGTAGCTCATAAAGAAACGAGTTGTCAACAACTTATAATACTAAGTGTTAATTTATGTTATAATGCAAGTGTGAGAATTTTTAGTATCATGCGTTGTTGTAATTAAGCGTATTTAAAGTTACTATAATTTTAAACATGAGAGGGGTGGAGGAGCCATCCATACGACAAAACCTGCGTATCAAATCATTCATGATACAATTCGGCAGAAAATCCTAGATGGAATTCATCACATTGGGGATCTTTTACCTTCAGAAATTGAGCTAGAGAAGATGTTTAAAGTAAGTAGAACGCCAGTAAGACAAGCATTAAAGCAACTTGAAAATGATGGGTATATTTATAGAGTACAAGGAAAAGGTTCCTTTGTAGCCAATCGGCAGCCTAAAGAATCGTGGACAAGTATGTCTGGTTTTCGCAATCAATATTCAATGGATTGGGAAAAGATATCTGTCCGGACGATAGAGATAAAAAAAGTGGTATCCCCACATTACGCTAATCTTCTTCAAGTAAATGAAAATGAAGAGTTAATTTATTTAAAGCGGATTAGGTATTTAAATAATCAACCGATGTTTTATTTGGAGCATTATATTCGTCCGATAATTCCAATTGAGGCTTACGAAGAGGATGAAGCATTTTCCTCTGTTCAAAAGCTGTTGAAAGAGAAGGTCGGAATAGAATTTTCTGAGGTAGAGGATGAAATCGAAGCAGTCATCGTAGACCCTTATATTGCAGGTGCCTTGCAGATTGCAAGCGATTCTGCAGTATTAAAAGGAACTCGATTGTCCTACACAGAAGAGGAAATGCCTGTAGAAGTGAACATTTTTTATATCAACACGGATAACTGGAAATACTATTCACATTATCAATATGAACTTGAAAAACCTTTGTCTTAGAAAATGACAAAGGTTTTCTTCTTCTGAAAATCAATGGACTAGGTAGTTAGTGAATAAGTGAATGATAGATTACAACTATGATTATTAATACTTAGTATCATATGTTGTTGACAATCTATAACCCTATCATTTAATATGTATCTATTCACTCTCGTCGGAAAATATGCACAAGTGTTTTCTGGTGGAGAGTAAAAGGCAAAGGGGGAGAAAAAATGTTTACATTTAAGAAAGTGCTAATGGCGTTTGGGATGATGGGGCTTCTGACAATTTTTCTTATGGGGTGTGGCGATAGTGAAAAAGATGCTACAGCGACAACTAAAGCAAGCGTTGCAGCATTAAATAACTACCCACCATTAATTTTTAAAAAAGACGGGGAACTTACAGGTTTTGAGTATGATATATTGAAAGCGATTTCAGGGGAAGAAGACTTAGCGCTAGAATTTAAGGAAATGAAATTTGATGGGTTTATTCCTGGCTTGCAGTCCAATCAGGTAGATATAGCATCTTCGCTAGTCATTCGTGATGAGCGTCGGGAAGTAGTGGACTTCACAGATATATTTTTGACTTCTGGACTTGTTGTCGTTGTTGCGAATGATAGTTCAATTCAATCACTAGATGATTTAACGGGGAAAACAATTGTTGCTACGCAAGGTTCGACAACTTATGAAAAGGCACAAGAACTGGCTGAGCAATATGGTGGAACAGCAAAGCCTTTGAAAGAAACGGATGCATTGTACTTAGATGTGGAGAATGGAAGTGCGGATGCCTTGGTACTTAATTCACCAACTGTTGATTATCGATTATCCGTTGATGGAGATAATGTGAAATTCCGAATTGTTGGGGACTATTTGACGGAAGATGAACATGCTTTCGCTGTTAAAAAGGGCAATGAAGAACTACTAAAGAAACTAAATACAGGTTTGGCAGAGATTCGTGAAAACGGAGAATACGATAAAATCCATTTACAGTGGTTTGGTGAATAATTACTTTTAGCTATTTAAAAATGTCGAATAGAGGTGGAGAAATTGGAGACGATTCAAGTTATAAAAGATGCCATGCCTTATCTTTTACAAGGCTTATATATGACCGTGTGTATTTCTGTAATCTCGATACTGATCTCACTTGTCATCGGTTTGGTAGCATGTTTTATGCGCATGTCAAAGTACGCGATTTTAAGATATCCAGCAGCAATTTACGTCAATATTATTCGGGGAACACCAATACTGATTCAGATTTTATTCATCTACTTCGGTGTACCGACGGTTTTAGATATAAGTCTTTCTGCCTTTACTGCAGGACTAATCGCTATTAGTTTGAATATAGGGGCGTATATGACCGAAATTCTACGCGGTGGCATTGAATCGATTGGCAAAGGACAAATGGAAGCAGGACGATCACTTGGTTTTTCGTATGCCCAAACGATGCGTTTAATCATTTTGCCACAAGCAGTGCGTCGAATGATTCCTTCGTTTGTTAACCAGTTGACGCATGCTATTAAAGACACTTCAATGCTGTCTGTTATTGGAATTGCGGAATTGACGATGGTAGGGCAATCGATTTATGCTATGAATTTTAGATCATTTGAAATCTTGTCGGTGGTTGCAGTATTCTACTTCATTACCATCTACTCAGTTTCGCTAATTTCTACTCGAATGGAACGGAGGTTTGTCATTACATGATTACAGTGAAGAACCTGACAAAGTCCTTCGGAGAATTAGAGGTACTAAAAGGAATTAGCACGACAATTGAACCCAAAGAAGTTGTCTGTATCATTGGTTCCTCTGGTTCTGGAAAGAGTACATTCTTGCGATGCCTCAATTTATTAGAAGAACCGACGTCCGGTGATATTGTCATTGAGGGAAATAATATCGTTGATAAAGGCTCAGATATTAATAAACTTCGGCAGAAAATGGGTATGGTCTTTCAGCAATTCAATCTTTTTCCGCAAAAAACGGTTATTGATAACATTACGCTAGCACCAATGAAGTTAAAAAAGAAAACGAAACAGGATGCCGAAGTACAAGCGATGGAATTGTTGGACAAGGTTGGCTTGGCTGAAAAAGCAAAGGTACATCCAGCAAATTTATCTGGAGGTCAACAGCAGAGGGTCGCCATTGCAAGAGCGTTAGCGATGGAGCCACATGTCATGTTATTCGACGAACCAACTTCCGCGCTCGATCCTGAAATGGTTGGAGAAGTGTTAAGGGTTATGAAGCAACTGGCTAATGAAGGAATGACAATGGTCATCGTTACACATGAGATGGGCTTTGCACGTGAGGTCGCAGACCGTGTCATTTATATCGATGGAGGCGTTATTGTTGAGGAAGGAAAGCCAGAAGATATCTTTACAAAGCCAACGCATGAGCGAACAAAATCTTTTTTGTCAAAAGTATTATAAGGTAAGTGAAAATAGCCCTTTGTTTATGTTAAACGAGGGCTACTATTTTCAAATGCAGATTTTAAAATTTTTTAAAATAACTTAGTATACTAAGTGTTATCAGTGCGGGGGGATAAAGTGAACAAAACAGTGTTGTTAATTGAACCGACAATTCGTCCAATCGGCGTAAATAATCTGCGCAATCATTTTAATGTTGTTGTTGCGTCAGATGGTTCAGAAGAGACAATCATTAACATGATCAATACGCATAAAGCTTCAGCCGTTATTGTAAGAACAGAAGAAATCACAAAAAGGGTATTGGAATCTTGCCCAACATTAGAAGTCGTTGGCATGCACGGTGTTGGCCTAGATCATATCGATGTTCGAAGCGCAACAGAAAATGGGGTCATGGTATTGAATGCACCATCCAGTAATTACACTTCAGTCGCTGAACATGCGATGTTATCAATCCTTGCGTTAAGCAGAAATTTACTCGTGAGTGATTCTAAGGTTCGGAGTAACGAGTGGCGTTATCGAGAAATTTACTTTCCAATGGAAATCAATGCGAAAACCTTGTTAATTGTCGGGATGGGGAAAGTAGGACAGGATTTAGCGAAGAAAGCGAAAGCGTTTAATATGAGTGTGCTAGGCTTTGACCCTTTTGTTTCAGAGTCGGAGATGAAGTTACATGGAGTGGTCAAAATAGAGGATCTAAATGGATGTCTCTCACAGTGTGATTTTATTTCATTGCATGCGCCTCTGACAAAGGGAACACATCATTCGTTCTCCTACGATCAATTCGAAGCAATGAAGGAAACGGCATTTATTATTAACCTTGGTAGGGGCCCATTAATCAATGAAGAAGCGCTATTCGTAGCCTTGAATCAAAAGAAAATAGCGGGGGCTGCTTTAGACGTTCTAGAACAAGAGCCACCAAGTCCTCAAAATCCGCTATTCAAATTGGAAAATGTAATTTTCACACCTCATTTTGGTGGCGATACATTGGAAGCAAAAGACCGATGCTCAGAGTCCATAACGCAAGAAGTTGGAAACGCTATTCAGGGGAGGATATCCCGTAATCTAGTGAATCATCATGTAATCGGAAATGCACGCGCATTAAATAAAAAATCCCAATTAGAAGGAGTTAATTAATATGAATTATAAAGGAATTATGACCGCATTGGTGACCCCATTAACTGAAAACAGATTAGTAGATAAAACAGGTTTTGCAGCATTAATTCAAGACCAACTAAAAAACAATGTGCACTCACTTCTAGTTTTAGGAGGGACGGGTGAATATACAGCATTAAATGATGAACAGCGAAAAATTGCGATTGATATTGCTGTGGAAGAAGCGGCAGGGAGAGTGCCTGTTGTCGTTGGTCTATTATCCCCAGGGCTAGGTGACAATATTGAATTAGGGAAGTATGCAAAACAAGCTGGCGCAGATTCTGTGATGGTTGTTACACCGTTTTACGTCAGCCCGACGAAAGATGGTTTTCTGCGATACTATGAAGCGCTTGATGAAGCATTGGACATGCCGATTATTCTGTATAACATCCCTTACAAAACAGGTGTGAACATGACAAATGATGTCGTGAAAACAGTTGTTGAAAAAATCCCTAACGTCGTGGCCATGAAAGTATGTACGGATAATATTGGTGATGTGATTGAATTGATTCAATCTGTAGGAGACAAAATAGCGGTTCTATGCGGCGAAGACTATCGTGCAGTGTCATCATTCATTGCGGGGGTGCCCGGTGCAATTACAGCTAGTTCTAACCTAATCCCAGATGTCTGGGTAAAAGTCTATGATTTAGTTCAAGAAAAAAAATACGAGGAAGCTGTTGCGCTCCATGCAAAATTCTTCCCGCTCATGAAAGCACTTTACCGTGAAGGAAACCCTGGACCACTAAAAGCGGCGTTAAACATGATCGGTTTGCCAGTAGGCTCGGTTTCTGTCCCATTAGTAGACCCTTCACTTGAAGTAGTTGTCGAATTGAAAAATACACTAGACGAACTCATTGTGCCTGTTCGATAATCGGTGTTTAGAATAAAAATCCCTAGCTATGAAAGTTTTCATAGCTAGGGATTTTTGAATTGTGCAATTTAATCACCTCGTTTAAAAGTAAGGATAACAGGCATTCGCAAGTTGAAACGAGCTAGTTTAGAAAAACTATTGTGGGGATCGGATATATAAGTAGAGGAGAGACATTGAACTTCAAATGCACAGATATTCAAATGCTGGATGATAACGGGAGTATGATTGTTCATAATGGGATATTAGTAGAAGGTGATGAACTGTGCGCGATTTATAATGTGGATGATGAGAACTTTAAATTCGTTTATACAACACGTTTTGAATTGAGTGTCGCGCTTGCTACCCAAGGCCTTCGCATGAAAGACTCAGAGGAAGAGGAACGATTATGCTCAGAATGTGGAGCACCGATGCAAGAAGGATTTTGCTTTGAATCGGATGCATCGCAGTATTGTAGTGAGAAATGTTTAACGAAAGTCATTACGTGGGGGGAATACTTAAATATGCATGATAATGGAAATGGAGATGCTTATTGGGCTGATTGGGGTGATTGTTGAAAATTAGGGGCGGGTGTCGGATAATGTTTGTATACAGATAATTCGGTATCAGGATTGACTAAGATAGAAAGAAAAGGTGAGTATCATTAAAAAATCCGTACATGTTGTAGGTGCAATTATTGAAAATGAACAGAAGGAAATACTTTGTGCGCTACGAGGACCAGATATGACATTGCCGAATTTATGGGAGTTTCCAGGCGGTAAGATTGAAGTAGGGGAAACGAAAGAAGAGGCATTGAAACGAGAAATCCAAGAAGAATTAGGTTGTACGATTGAAGTTTTTGATCATGTCGAGGATACGACATATGAATATGAAAAAGTCATCGTGAGATTAGAGACATTTATGGCGAAGATCGTATCAGGAACGCCTGTCATTTCAGAACATGCGGAAATAAGATGGGTTTCGAGAGAAGAGTTACCGTCACTTAACTGGGCACCCGCAGATATTCCTGCGATTGAAGAGTTAGCAAATACAAACCTAGAAAAATAATATAGAAATGATGTGATGTTTGTATGGAAGGCTTTATTCGTAATTTAACATCATCATTACATGAAGGGTTTATCGATAAAAATCAAAGTCATTCTGGCAGCTTTAAGCCGGAATTATTGATCAATAATGTAAAGAAAAATAATAACGTATTGAACACATTGCAGGAGGAACTTGGAAGTAGCGAGGACTTCCTTTTTTCCGTTGCTTTTATAACTGAGAGTGGACTTGCTACGCTGAAATCCTTATTTTGGGACCTTAAAGAAAGAGGCGTTACGGGGCGAATATTAACGTCTACATATTTATATTTTAATCAACCAAAGTTATTTAAAGAACTGATGAAATTAACGAATGTAGAAGTACGCATAACGAGTTTAAAAGGTTTTCATTCCAAAGGCTATATATTTAAACAGCAAACGCATTATTCCCTCATAGTAGGGAGCTCAAATTTAACTGAGTATGCGTTAAAAGTGAATTATGAGTGGAATGTGAAATTGACTTCGCATGAAAATGGCGATATCGTTCATCACTTTAAACAGCAGTTTGAAGACGTATGGGCCGAGGCGGAAGCACTCTCTGAACAATGGATAGTGAATTATGAAGTGGAGTACGACAAGCATGCGGACAAAAGGTTGGCAGGACAAGTCATTGAAATGCCCGCCAATTATAATGCTAATGCAATTGAAGAAGCATTGAAAATTGTCCCCAATAATATGCAAACAGCAGCTTTATTACAAATTCAGGCGGTTCGAGATGAAGGGAAAGACAAAGGACTCGTTATTTCTGCAACAGGTACCGGGAAAACGTATTTGTCTGCATTTGATGTGCGAAACTTCGCACCTAAACGCATGCTATTCATTGTCCATCGGGAGCAAATATTAAATAAAGCAAAAGAGGACTTTCAAAAAATTCTTGGTGGCATTAGTGAGGATTTTGGCATGTATGTAGGTACGAGTAAGCAGGTGGATAAGAAGTATTTATTTGCGAGTATTCAAACGCTGTCGAAACCAGAGAACTTAAGCCAATTCGATCCGGCAGACTTTGATTATATATTAATAGATGAAGTTCATAAGGCGGGTGCAGCTTCTTATCGCAGAGTTATTAATTATTTTCAGCCGAAGTTTTTAATGGGAATGACAGCTACGCCTGAACGTACGGATGACTTTAATATTTATGAGCTCTTCGATTACAACATCGCATATGAAATCCGTTTACAAGAGGCGCTTGAAGAGGATATGCTTTGTCCATTCCATTACTTTGGTGTGACTGATTTTGAACGAGATGGCGAAGAAATTGATGATGCGACATTGTTATCACAGCTTGTGACGGAGGAACGGGTCGAGCACATACTTGAAAAAGTGAATTATTATGGTTTTTCTGGTGAAAGTGTAAAGGGATTAATGTTCTGTAGCCGAAAAGAAGAGGCTGTGAAATTGTCTGATGCATTAAATGCAAAAGGGCTGCGAACCGTTGCTTTACTTGGTGATCATTCACCAGAGGAGCGAGAGCGTCAAATAAATCGACTAGAAACGGGTTTTCTCGATTATATTTTAACTGTGGATATTTTTAATGAAGGAATCGATATTCCGTGTATCAATCAAGTCGTCATGCTAAGACAAACGCAGTCGAGCATTATCTTTATTCAACAGCTGGGAAGAGGACTGCGGAAGCATGATTCGAAAAGCTATGTCACGATTATCGACTTCATCGGCAACTATAAAAATAACTATCTCATTCCTGTAGCGTTGTCAGGTGACCAGTCTTTAAATAAAGATAATATCCGCCGACATATGAAGGATACGAGTTATATCAAGGGCGTTTCGACGATTAACTTCGAGGAAATCGCTAAGAAAAAAATCTTTAGTGCCATCAATCAAAGCAATTTAACAGCATTGAAGATTTTGAGGGACGCTTATACCGATCTGAAAAACAAAATTGGCAGAGTTCCATACTTATATGACTTTGTCGCAAATCGCTCGATAGACCCTGTTGTCATTGCTGATAAGTATGTGAACTACTACCAGTTTCTATTGAAAATGAAAGAAGAAGTCCCGGCACTTACTTTCTACGAGGACAAAGTACTCACAATGCTTTCAGCTGAAGTACTGAACGGGAAAAGAAAGCATGAAATTATTTTGATCGAGATGTTATTGAAGGAAAGCGTAGTTTCACATGGCTATTATTTGGAACAGCTAGTAGCTAACGATTGTCGGACGGACGATGAAACACTCAACTCCGTAAATCGTATTTTGGATCTGTCATTTTTTACGCAAGCTAATAAAAAGAAGTACGGTGAACAGCCAATTGTAGAATTACATGAATCTGGACAGTATCAATTCAATGCATCGATTCAAGAAAGTTTGGTGCAGAATCCAAACTTCACAAAACTAATTATAGATGTCATCGACAGTGCAAAAGAGAAGGCGAAAAAGTATCAATGCGATCAGCCGCTTACATTGTACGAAAAGTATTCAAGAAAAGATGCATGCAAACTGTTGAATTGGGATAATGACGAAAGTTCGACCATGTACGGGTACAAGCCTAAGCACGGCACATGCCCAATTTTTGTAACCTATCATAAAAATGATGAAGTCGAATCCAGTGTCGACTACGGCGACGAATTCTTAAACCCGGAGCTTTTTAAATGGTACACAAGAAGTAACAGAACGTTGCAATCTCAAGAAGTGCAAAGAGTTATTCAAGCGACTGAGAATAATATGGATATTCACATCTTCGTGAAAAAGGATGACGACGAAGGAACTGATTTTTATTATCTGGGTAGAGGGGTTCCGGATAAGTCCAGTGTTGAAGAAGATCGAATGACTGATAAGAAAGGGAAGGAACTTCCGGTGGTGCATATGAACATGGTGATGGAGCAGGGAGTGGAAGGGAAGCTTTATCGGTACTTGATGGAGGAGTAAAGGGGTTGTCTTATTTATGATAGGGGAACCGTATCATAAATAAGGGGAAAACTGAAAGGAAAACGAGTGCTTCCCTTATGAGGTTTTTTAGTATGGATATTGCTGATTTATTTTAAATAAATAGTTTATGTTTAGGTAGTCTTTTTTACCTTTAGAATAATTACTTATTATCTAGAGAAAGGAAGATACTATTGGCTTTAAAGGATAAACCTGAAGTTAGGTATGCTCTTTGGCAAGCTCATCAAAGACGCTGTACTATCTGTTTGGAAGATTTATTTAATTACTCTGATCTACAAGTAGACCATATAATATCTGAAGCGACATTTAAAGATGAACAAAAAGTAAAAGAGGCTATAAATAATTTTAAAATACCGGTGGATTTTGATTTTAATGGTTTAGAAAATTTAAGGCCAACTCATCATAAGTGTAATAATGATAAAAGAGATAATGATTTGCCAGAAGAGATTACTGTAAGGTTATTGCGGCGGGCAAAAGGAAAAATAAAAGATGTGAAAAAGTATATTAAGAGATTTGAAGAAGAGGCAAAATATGCCTTTAACCTAGAAGTTGTTTAGTAATTACTATATTGATGGGGAACTAAGATTTTTTTCTTCCAGTTATATTGTTAATGCGAATATATTGATAACTCTGGTAGGTAAAATACAATTACTTTATTCGGTAAATGGGTATGTATCTATAAAAAAATGAAATAATCAATCTTTATAGAGTGATTTTGATTAGTATTAAAGCATGTAAAAAAATAAGTTACCATTATATATGTTCGAATCTTAATATAACCCCATTTACAAATAATAAAGTTGATATCGAGAACTTCTTGATAAATAAAATAGATCATTACAATAACTTCCAAGATAATGATTTAGGGCTATTAAAAATGCATTCTTATCAATTAGATCTTCTTTTTAGAGTTATATACTCAAATTTAAACGATTTAAAAAATGATTTAGAACTAGAAGATATAAAGAATTATTTGGTACTGCTTGATTGGTATATAGACGATTATAATACAAATAAATTAGTGGGATGCTATAAATAAAAATAGTGAATTAGCTAGCAAACAAATAAGATGTTTGGCTCTCAACAAGCAAAAGTTGTTTGAGAACCAGACATCTTATTTTATATCACAACAGATTGATCATCAATGCCATAGCTAGGTCTATTTACCCTCGTGTCTGCTATCTTACTTTCCGTGATTCCTCGAAAAGTTAAATCACCATGCCGGCATTCCTAAATACCGAGCAGTGTTAATAAAATTTTTTAGTGCAATGTATATCGAATTTCTTAGATAACATTCCACAACCCGAAAATTCAATTTGGAAAAATGTGATAATTTAAAAAAACCAAGATCTTTAAATATAGAGAGGCGATTTTATGAATTATAATAGATTATCAAAAAAAATTTATAAAATGGATGCCGCTTCTTGTAAGAATGAAGTGGCTAAAAGGAAAAATAGCTATGGCAGCTATTAAACAGTTCTCAAATATCCTCGCTGATTAGTAAGCTTCCTGACTTTGTCATTCAACCTTATTTCAATAAGCTAATTATCAATGAAGCACAAAGTAACAATGAAATCGAGGGAATTCATAGTACGAAAAAAGAACTGAGAGAGGGCTTCAGTGAATCAGAACTGTCGGAACCTAAAAATGAGCGATTTGTAGGTTTGATGAAAACGTAGCATTAAATAGAAAAGGTTAAGCCGTTTGAAAATGTGAGAGATTTTAGGATTTTATCCGAAAACTTAGTAGTCGATGGATTAAAAAAGAAAATATCCCAGACGGTGAATTGTTTTGGAAAGAATATGTTGAAGTACATGATGGGAATGTTTATATAGGCAACATTGAGTTGAGAAATTAAATTAGGAAATTTGAAAAATAGATGCCTTAGTTCGAATCTTTTTTATATTTTCATCAAGTTTTAAGGACCCCCAAAAAAACAGTCCTAAATTCATAGAAACCCTTCCACTTCAATCTACGTAAATCATAGGTATAAGAAGCAGACAATCTAGGAGGGGAAGATTTTGTTTGTACAGAAGAGAATACGACTGATATCTCTACTGCTGTTTAGTTGCATCACCCTAGCAGCCTGCTCAAGCCAAGCCAAACCAGATACCACAGCCGCAGAAGAAACAGAAGAAAAGGCAAAGGTGAAAGAGCAAGAAAAAACAACCACCGCAACCGATGACATTCCCGTTGCATCGCTAGAACTAGAGGGAATGATTGCCCAGCAGCCAGGAAAATTGGTAGAGCAGCATATGGCACCTGAAATCGAAGTAGCAGAGACGAAGAATTTTTGGACGTATCAAAATTTCTACGAAGGTACATTTGAACCGATTATGCAAGAGGAACTACCGGCATATTTCCAAGGAAATAAAAATCTAGACGCTGATCAAATATATAACTATCTGGTGTATCAGCTCGGTTCGGGGCAATATCAATCCGACTATGACCAACTCGTTTCGTATGATCATGGCTATGAAATGCCTGAGTTGCCGGATGGGAAGGATGAAATTGAAGTTGCGAAGGCACGGAAAACCAATGTTGTTATTTTGATGGATGCAAGTGGCAGTATGAAGGCCGAAGTGGCGGGCGGTGTGAAAATGACGCTGGCTAAAGAGGCGATTGAGCAGTTTACGAGCGAGTTGGAAGAGGGGATGAATGTTTCCCTTCTTGCGTATGGGCATAAGGGGAGGGGCATTGATGCTGAGAAAGAACTTTCATGTAGCTCAATCGATGCTGTATATCCGCTGGGAGAGTACAATGAAGCTGCTTTCCATGAGGCGATGGATTCGTTCCAGGCGAGCGGATGGACCCCGCTTGCGGGGGCGATGGAGAAAGCGCAGGAATTACTTGCTCCTTATGGAAATGATGGCTACCGGAACGTTGTGTATATTGTGAGTGATGGGATTGAAACGTGTGGAGGAGATCCGATTGCAGCGGCTAAAAAGCTTCATGAAGGAAATATAGAGGCCAAGGTGAATATTATCGGCTTTGATGTAGATGATGAAGGTCAAAACCAGTTAAGAGAGGCGGCGGAAGCAGGAGGCGGTAAGTATGCGACTGTGCGAGATCAAGCGGGATTCGAGGATGTCCTGTTAAAGAAGTGGAAGCCGAGCTTTATGCAAGTGTGGAGCCAGCAAGGGGTATCGTTAAGAAATTTGGTCGATCAAATGGAGGAGCTCCAAGAGATTTACGGTCGTCTTTCGAATGTTTCGGACCGAGAAGCGGGTCGAATCTATTCGGCAGCACGTTTTCTCAGAGGGGAAAAGCTGATTAGCGATGAGGATGCACAAATTGTCATCGACCGTGTCGAGGAAATGAAGCAACTGAGAGGGAATCATTTCAAAGAGCTCTACGACGATAAAAGTGCAGAAGCGAAACAGGCAAGGGATGACATTGACGTTGCGGTTCAAGCTTGGAAAGATAAGTGGTATGAGGAATTAGAGAAAGAGTAATCGAAGTGGGTGCTTGGTTCTGGAGTTTTAGGACTAAGTACCTTTGTTTGTGTTGAAGGAATGGATTCTTGAACCGGGTATTTGTTGTTCGTTTTAGGTAAAGGGGATTGTGAGATACATCGCCGTTTATTTAGATTTTTCAGAACCTTAATTCTTGGTTGGCGTCTAGTTAATGACAACTGCGAAAAGGGTGTGTGTTCATGAGCGTATTCCTTCAGCTGAATCTGATTAGTGCTGCGTTTGGATTTTTATTTTTTATAACGGGGCTTGCGCTTGCGCATAGATATATTTGGCTGGATCTTTTCGGATTGCCAGACGCTTTTAGTTATTCGCTTCTGATGTTGTTATGGCTGGTATTTCAGATCTTGTTTTTCAAGGTTGCAAAGAAACGAATAATCGTCAGTTTTTGGCACTTATTTTCAATGGTGCTATGGTTTCCGTATGTACTTGTTTGGTCCTTTCTGATCTCCTTAGTGATTCCAGATGGCGTCTTGCAAGGACAGGACGATTTTGGAGCGGGATTCCTTCTTTTATTCGTATCCGTATTTGTGTATCCAATTTATACAGGATTGACCGTTCTCTTCACAATTTTACAAGTACGAGGTATGTGATTTAACTGGAATTTCTATCTATTTATTTGTCTATATAGGTTGAACTTATAATTTTCATCTACTCTCCAGCGAAGGCGCCTTACAAGCGGTCGCCGAAGCGGTAAGACTGGCAGTGGTTTTCTGCCTGGCTTATGGCGGGAGGCATCCGCAAGCGCCGAGCGTTGTTAGGAAGGTTCTTTTGTTCAACTTATATAGTTTGAAACAATCGTAAAAAAAGAATGCAGAGGAGGGACTGCTAATGAGTTATCTAGTCATCGTATTCCTATGTTGGATACCGATCTATTCATTTATAAGGATGATCCGAAGTTTTTTCGGAGAGCATGAAACGGTTCACGAAGATCGTTTATCGAAAGTAAGTGTATTCGATGCTTTTATCATGACGGCGATTTTATGTGTGATGATGGTAGGGACTTACTTGAATGAATTGAGTGTAGTTGCCGGGGAGCCACTACGTGTTTTCGAGATGACAGGGCAGGTGGCGTCTAATTATGCCTCACTCTCTGCTATCCATGTATCTACATTGTTTGTCTTTTTCATATTGAGTTATATAGCTTATTGGTTGCTGCCAGCTGAGGGAGGCAAACTGTCTCCTGTCGTATACGTCGTCTGTAGTTCGTTATTGGTTGTGAATGTAGTAGTGGCCTTTGTTTATATCACGCACACGGGCTTTGGGAATTATGGGGTTGACGTTGCTTTTTTGCAAATAGGGTATGGCTCGATCATTTTTTTGTATATTGCTAAGCTCAATGATTCGTTGAAACAATTTTTGGCCATTCAACAGGAACGAAATATCCAGTATACAAATAAGTTTTTAAAGTTTCTAATGCAAATGTCTTTGAAGTATCAGCGGATTCCGATGTTAGTCGTGTTTTTTGTGTTTCCAGTTATGATTGTTGTTCAATTCATTTTAGTATTGTGGGGACAACGACCAGATAGCTTGATACAGGTTTTTCTAGATACGAGTAGTTATAATTACTCGAAAATCCCTGCGCCCCTTCCGGAAATGATTGAAGGTGATGGGCATTATCTATGTACAGTTTCTGCTATGGGTCATAAACGATTGGTAAAACCTGTACGTTCCGGCATACGCCATGGCGAACGGATTGTGGTGAATCGCCAATTGTTGATTGCGAATGCGTTTGAAAATATACTTGAGGAACATACGCCTAACCTCCATAAGAAAATTCGTCGTTTCTATGATACGTATGGCTATCCAATCAGCAAACACATTCAAACAAAGGTAGCTGCAGATATTGTCTATCTTTTGATGAAGCCTTTGGAGTGGCTATTCTTATTGGTGCTATACACGGTCGATACACATCCTGAAAATCGGATACATGTGCAGTATAGTGAATTGAGAAACGCGAAAAAATCATGCGTGTCATTATAAAATAACGCTCTCCACTATGTCGTGTTTCAAATAGGCAGCTCCGTAATTGAAACACGACATAGTGGATCATATCGAGAACAGCCTGGTTGGTGTTGTTCATATTGTTTCAGTGTGCTGTAATGTGAAGCTTCACGGCTTTGTCCATATCGTCTTTGTTTGTGAAGTAGACGGAGTCAGTTAAGTATGTAGTCATTTGTATCCCCGCCTTTACCCTTTATATAGAGAAAAAATCAGGAAAGTGGACAAACTTTAAAAATAAAATCTATCACGTTGTCCACTTTTTAAATCATTTGTCTATATAAAGAGTGAAGGCACGATTCGTCTAGGCCGAAGACGTCGTGCTGTCGTTAGAAAAACCAAGGAGGATATGTGATGAATGCATTTATACAAGAGTGGGGGAATAAAGCCATTTTATTTCTACTGCTCTATTTTAGATTGCCCATCTCGAACGTGGGCATAAGTGGTTTACAACAAGATGCAGGTACTATGCAACATGCACCATCGACAACGGCAAAATTAGACTAAGAGGAAGGGCAAGTTGCCTCCTCTACAGAAGGCAACTTGCCCCTAGCAATAACCTAAGAGTATAAAAGAATTAAGAAATAACTTGTCGAGCACAATCTCGACGGTGTGTCTGTTATGGATAATTTGAATGACGAAACGAGCAAGCTATTTAAAGCCGTCCGTTCGGTGTGGAAGGTATTTTTTAGGCGAATGCTGTATCATGAGGATGATAAGATTCATAAGTTTTTAAAAATATAGATTCACAAAAAAAGAATCGGAAACGAGTATAACTACAAAAATACTGTATTCCATTCTTACTTCAGGGAGGACTCCATGGGCTTTAAAGATGAATTTAAGCGTGAGATGCGTAACGTGATGAAAGACGTGGAAAAAGAAGTACATAAATCGTGGAAGATGGATTATAAAGGGCATCGTATCGAAGTGATTAATCAGTTGAAGGAAGAGTTACTGATCATTGATGGGGTAACTGTAGATCGAAATAAACGAAAATCGATCCTTTCTCATATTATCCCGTATTCCAAGTTATCAGGGACACTTCACTTGCAAGATGGGACGAAGCATGTTGTGTCCGTTAAACTCGGCGGTTATATACGGTTGAATTGTATTGTAAAAGTAGATAATGAAATAATTGTAGAAGAATCACTGAAGTTAGATTTTCTACCTTGGGAGCATAAAGAAAAAATTGTTCCTTTTATTCAACAACAGGTTCAAACACATAATGAAATCGTCGACGACCAATTACCGGATGAAGATTATTTGTATGATAACAATGATCCACGATTGGCGGCAGGGTTATCTGATCATTTTGTAGAGGATCTACCTACACCGTTTTATGTGAAAAAACTGCTGAAGCTTTTTGAAGAGCAGCTACATAATCCGACGATTGAAACACGAAAAAGTACATACGAAAAAATTATTTTTGATAATATCGCCAACTACGGTGAGGAATTTATTGGGCGCTTCCGGCAAGCTGAATTGGATGAATCCCTTGTCCAACAAGAGGCGCTATGGCTTCTTGAACATGCAGCACATCGGGAAGTTGTAAAGTTTGCGATTACCGTCCTCGGTTGTACGGATTGTGAAAAATATAAAGAGCTCTTGTTCACATTAGGTTTGCATGAAGAGTTCACGCCGTATGTTCTGTTTGCCTTGAAAAATGGCACAATCGGGGCCAACAACCAAGTTTGGCAACTTGCTCGGCACGTTCATGGTTGGGGGAAGATCGCTGCTGTTGAACGATTGGATGCAACAACGCCAGAAATTAAATACTGGCTACTAACAGAGGGCTGTAGCAATCGCATTATGAACGAATATTTAGCGCATACGTGTGCTGTAAAAGGCGAACTCGATGTAGCGCTATACGAAGAAACGATTTCAAAGGAGCTATATGATGGAGCGGGTTTGATTATCCAAGCCTTGTTGAGTGAGCGTGTAGCCGAAGGTATTGAAGATTATCCATATGCAAGTGAGGTTCTTTCTCGCTTTGTTTATCATGCGCGTAAACACTGCGAAACACTCGAAGATTTTTATCCGTTAATGAAAATCAGTGAATTTTTACAGGCTGATGATGGGGTTTGGGAAGAACGATTTAAGGAGCAATGGAATCAGCATAAATACAATTCTATTCAGCAGGCGATTCAACCGTTTATCAATGATCCTAAATGGCCGGAATTAGCGATGGATGCACCACAGCAGGAAAATGCTATAAAAACGCTTGAAATCGCTCTCTTTTATCAGTTGGACGTTTCACAGAACTTGTTTAAAATGCTAGAGAAAAATCCTACAAACATCGAACTATATGAAACTGTTATGGGTACAAATAATCGTCAGTATATCGAGGAAATCTGCACATTTGCAGAAAATCATTTTTCGTTATCCAGTCTGTCAAATGAAGAACAGTATAGTCTGCAATGTATTGTTCAAGGCTTGTATGAGCATGAGGGCGTGGGGTTACCACTGCTTCAAGCGGCTCTTACATCAGATAATGGGAGTTTACAATACCATGCACTCGGTGTGCTGAAAGCATGGTCTCCGTTTATTTCGCAACAACCTGCGCTGCGGGAAAGCATTAAAAATATTGCCATGACGACGAAAGATAAGGAAAATCGTGAGTTGGCGAAAAGGTTGTTGGAAAATTGATTTTGGGTACCAGGGATAAGGAGATGTTTATAGTGGAAATGAATATACCAGGAAGAGGAATCATAAAAATTGAAAATCTGTTATTAGACTATAATGGAACGATAGCTTGTGATGGTAAAGTGATCCCTTTGGTGAAAGAGAAGATAGAGGCTATTGATAAAAAGGGAATAAGAGTACAGTTAGTAACTGCTGATACCCATGGTACTGCAAGAACCCAATGCGCTAATATGCCTATTGAAATACAGATATTTGATAACTCGAATGCTGCAGAAAATAAAAGAGAAATTGTAGAAAAACTTGGAGCGGAACAATGCATATGTATTGGAAATGGCTTTAATGATGGACAAATGTTTGAAGCTTGCAGCCTATCAATTATAGTGATTGGGGAAGAAGGATGTTCTGCAAAATCTTTAATGAAAGCTGACATTGTATGTAGGAGTATTGAAGAAGCTTTTGATTTGATATTGAAACCAAGTAGAATCATTGCAACTTTAAGAGGATAAGATATTATCGATAATAACTAGACCAATCGAAAAACAAATATCCAACACCAAAACAATACTAAGTTGTTCTAACGCCAGGTATCTATCGATGTTTCTTTTATTCATCCGTACTTCATCAATCCCCACACACCGCTTTAAAATAAATCTTAGGTACCTTTGTCTGTGCAAGAGGGATATGTTGGGTTTGTTAGTAAAAAGCCGAAAGCTTATAAAATTTGCGATGATTTTCTAGAGCATATATTACCTTCTTAACACTTACTTAGCATTGTTATCATGAATCGAAGAACCAGTGCCTGCCACATTAATAGTGAACAGGCACTGATTTTGTCTACCGCTTCCTCTTATTCCGCTTCCCATCCAAATTCAAAAACTCACTCTCACTCGAAAACTCCACCTTCATCTGCTCATTTTTCAGCTCCGTATCATACTTCCGAACATTCCGCTGTTTACCCTTATCCTTATTCTTATTTTTATTCTCCTCGTTCATCACGTTGACCTCCTGTTCTAGAATGATTGCCACCTTTTTAGTATGTCCGGAGACAAGCGTTTTATCGTCAATTGTTTGCTGATTTATATTGCTATCTCACTCACTGCACACGTATGATAAAATATTGATACGATGAAGAGTGGCTGACAGCTATGCCACCAGAGAACCTATAAACTTTAATTTTCCAAGAAAATGCATATAAATACATATATGATTGGAGATCATTTGAATGCTAAGTGAGCAGACCAGATATTCGAGGCTTGCCAATATAACGAAGATTATTAATACGAAGTTGGAGTTAAGTGAAGTGTTGCAGCATGTGATAAGTGCGATATCGGAAGAGATTGTGCAGTGTAATATGGTTGGTATTTATTTGCCACAGAAGGATGGAACGTTTAGAGGGTTTGTCGGGAAGCCGGAAGTTATGAATGGCATGACGATTGATATGGACGTTATCGATCCTGAGCAGGATTTATTGACAAAAGAAGTAATTGAAACACGAAAAACGATTTACATTGCGGATGCCTCAAAGGATCATCGGATGGAACACGAGAAAGTTGAAGCTTTTCAAGTTAAATCGATGTTGGCGCTACCGATTTTGTTAGGACAAGAGTTGTTTGGACTTGTTTTTCTATTTGATTATGGGACGCCGATGAATTTAACGGAGTCGGAAATTCAAAGTGTTGAGGCGTATGTCAATATGGCGGCGGTTGCGATTCAAAATGCGAAGAATTTAGCACAGCAGGAAAATTTGGTTGCGGAAAAGCAGTTATTGCTGGATGTGACGCGTGAAATGGCGATGTGTTCGTCGATAGAGGCAAGTCTGGGGCAATGCTTTTTTTACTTGGATAAAACGTTAGCGAGTAAACAGATGGCTGTTCATTTCCTAAATCCGTTAGAGAGTAACATCATCACCTCTACAATCGTGCGTGAGGGTTGTCAGTGGACGGAGATGCTTGCCGGCATAGGGATGGACCGAGGTTATGCTCAGGTAATACAGCAGGTTGCTCAAACTAAAAATGCGATGCTTCTTCCAACTGACGGGCATCAGGAATTGCTGCTGATGCCGCTGGTTTCGATGGGTGAGGTGTTAGGTGTCGTTGTGGTTGTCAATGTTGCGGGAGAAGCCTACGTAGATGCTCAAATTCAGTTGGCGCAGGTGATTGTCGATACGATAGCACCGACGATTGCGAATTTGTTATATATGGATCAGCTGGAGCACCGAGTGAGGGAGCGAACGAAGGAACTCGCTGCTGCTAATGAAAAAGTGACGAGTATTATTGAAGGGATTACGGATGGATTTTTTGCGTTGAATAAAGAATGGGAATTCATTTACATCAATAGACATCAATGTTTGTTACAAGGGAACACGGCGAAAGACGTTTTAGGTAAATCTATATGGGAAGTGTTCCCGGAAGGTGTCGATACTGTCATCTATCAAGCGTTTCAGCGAGCGATGTTGGAGCGAGTTGAGGTGCAATTTGAAATCGCTCTAGGGAATCATTGGTATGAGATTGTGGCTTATCCATACGTCGAGGGCATTTGTTGTATGGTGAAAAATAGTACGGAAAAAAAGAATTATGAGAAGGAATTAACGAGGTTGTCCAATTTGAATTTAATCGGGCAAATGGCAGCGGGGATTAGCCATGAAATTCGCAATCCAATGACGACGGTGCGAGGGTTCTTGCAGTTGTTGAAAAAAGAGGATGATTCGGAGACGCACAGAGGGTATTTCACGTTGATGATTGAAGAATTGGACCGTGCCAATTCGATTATTACGGAGTTTCTCTCTATCGGTAATACCCGCACGTCTGATGTGGAAATATTGAATTTAAATACGATTATTCAAGATATGATGCCTTTAATTGGGGCGGATGCGCGGAATCAAAGTACGTTTATCCAATTTGAAATGAACGATATTCCGGAGTTACTGTTAAATCGAGATGAAATTCGACAATTGGTTATCAACCTATACCGGAACGGTTTGGAAGCGATGCAGGCAGGAAAAGTCCTAACGATTAGCACCTATCAGGAAAATGAAAATGAAGTCGTGCTTGCGGTACGAGATCAAGGAGAAGGGATTCGACCTGAAGTCATGGAGAAGCTAGGTACGCCGTTTTATACGACGAAGGACAATGGAACGGGATTAGGGTTAGGCATTTGCTATGCGATTGCTGCTCGTCATCATGCGAAAGTCGATATTCGAACAGGCACAGGTGGAACTACTTTTTTCATTAAATTTCCTTGTTGAAGTATTTCATAGCAATAGAAAGCCTTTGTGCTATCGGTTTGGATAGTACAAGGGCTTTTCTGTTGTTGACGGATTAGTATGAATTGTTTTAGCCCGGCAAACGGTCTAGATTAGAGCGTTTTTATTGGACTAAGCAACGAGATTTGTGAAGCGCGGAAAGTAGCATTGAAACTGCGCAAACTGGTGCCCGAAGCGTGCAAATTGGCGTTGTGACCGCGCAAACTGGTGCCTGAAGCGCGCAAAGTAGCATTGGAACCGCGCAAACTGGTGCCCGAAGCGTGCAAATTGGCGTTGTGACCGCGCAAACTGGTGCCTGAAGCGCGGAAAGTAGCGTTGGAACCGCGCAAACCGTTGTCCGAAGCGCGCAAAGTAGCATTGGAACCGCGCAAACCGTTGTCCGAAGCGCGCAAAGTAGCATTGGAACCGCGCAAACCGGTGCCCGAAGCGCGCAAATTGGCGTTGTGACGGCGCAAACTGGTGCCTGAAGCGCGCAAAGTAGCGTTGGAACCGCGCAAACCGTTGTCCGAAGCGCGGAAAGTAGCATTGGAACCGCGCAAACTGGTGCCCGAAGCGCGCAAATTGGCATTGAAACCGCGCGAAAAGCTGTCCGAAGCGTTCAAAGTATGAATCATCTCATAAAAAACCACTCCATCCCGACGGATGAAGTGGTTTGACTGAATTAGTTTCGAACGAGGTAATCGAATGCGCCTAGGGAAGCTGTCGCACCTGATCCCATGGAAATAATAATTTGTTTGTAAGGGTTTGTTGTACAGTCACCTGCTGCAAATACGCCAGGAAGGCTTGTTGCACCGCGGTTATCGATCACGATTTCGCCCATGCGATTGCGCTCAACTGTGTCGCCTAACCAATCTGTGTTTGGCACAAGACCAATTTGGATGAATATTCCAGATAGTTCAATATGATGTTCGGCTTCTGTTTCACGATCCATGTACGTAATGCCGTTTACGTTTGTTGTGCCTGTAATTTCTTTTGTTTGAGCGTTCGTGATAACTGTTACGTTTGGCAGACTGCGCAGGCGATCTTGTAAAACAGAGTCAGCTCTTAGTTCAGCTCCAAACTCAAGAACGGTTACATGGGTAACGATACCTGCTAGGTCAATGGCAGCTTCTACGCCGGAGTTTCCGCCGCCGATAACCGCCACTTTTTTACCTGCAAATAAAGGTCCGTCACAGTGTGGGCAGTACGCGACACCTTTGTTACGGAATTCAGCTTCGCCAGGGACACCCACATTACGCCAGCGTGCACCTGTTGAAATGATGACGGATTTACTCTTAAGAATTGCACCGTTTTCCAATTCAACTTCGATTAGGTCTTTCTTTTCTAGGCGTGTCGCACGTTGAAGGTTCATAACGTCTACGTTGTATTCTTTCACGTGCTCCTCAAGGCTTGCAGCAAGCTTAGGACCTTCCGTATGTTTCACACTGATAAAGTTTTCGATCGAAGCTGTATCGAGAATTTGACCACCGAAGCGTTCAGCAACGATACCTGTACGGATTCCTTTACGTGCAGCATAAACAGCAGCACTTGCACCCGCAGGTCCGCCACCTACAACGAGTACGTCGAATGGTTCTTTATCGGCAAATTCTGATGCATCAGGCGCGCTGCCTAATTTCGCAAGAATTTCTTCGACAGTCATACGACCGCTTCCGAAAGCTTCACCATTGAGAATGACGGTTGGCACTGCCATAATATTTTTGCTTTCAACTTCTTCTTTATAAGCAGCACCGTCGATCATTGTATGTGAGATATTCGGGTTAAGAACGCTCATCAGGTTCAATGCTTGTACAACTTCAGGGCAGTTCTGACAGCTTAAGCTGATATAGGATTCAAAGTGAAGTGTTTCTTGGATGTCTTTAATTTGATCGATCACTTTTTGTTCAACTTTTGGTGCACGGCCGCTTACTTGTAGTAAAGCGAGTACAAGTGACGTGAATTCATGACCAAGTGGAATACCAGCAAAAGTAATGCCTGTCTCTTCGCCAATACGATTTACACTGAAGCTAGGTGTTCTTTCTAATTGTGCGTGTTCCACTTTAATGTGGGATGACATTGTCGCTAGTTCATCTACTAGTTCCAACATTTCGCGGGAAACCTTATCAGATCCTGCGCTCACTTTTAGTAAAATATCGTTCTCCATCATTTCGAGATATTGGGCAAGTTGTGCTTTTATAGTTGCGTCTAACATATAGTATCTACTCCTTAGTTATGTAGTTCATTAAAATACACTTCAGCGTGTATGCCTCAGATTTTGAATGGGATCTATGTCCGACGTTCAAAATCTGAGGCACCCGCCGAAGTAGTAAAAATAGCGGGTACTCTTTGTTAAATCAAATTAGATTTTACCTACAAGGTCAAGGCTTGGCTTAAGTGTTTCTTCGCCTTCTTTCCATTTTGCAGGGCAAACTTCGCCTGGGTTGTTACGAACGTATTGTGCAGCTTTGATTTTATCAACAAGCGTGCTTGCATCGCGGCCGATTCCGCCAGCGTTGATTTCAACTGTTTGTACAACGCCATCTGGATCGATGATGAAAGTACCACGATCTGCTAGACCTGATGCCTCATCTAATACATCGAAGTTACGAGAAATTGTTTGTGCAGGGTCACCGATCATAATGTATTCAAGCTTGCTGATTGTCTCAGAGTGATCGTGCCAAGCTTTGTGTGTGAAGTGTGTGTCTGTAGAAACAGAGTAAACTTCAGCGCCTAGGCCTTTCAATGTTGCGTATTGATCTTGAAGGTCACCAAGTTCAGTTGGGCAAACGAATGTGAAGTCAGCTGGGTAGAAGCAAACAACGCTCCACTGACCTTTTAGGTTTTCTTCAGTAACTTCGATAAACTCACCGTTACCGCTATTGTAAGCTGATGCTTTGAATGCTGCGATTTCTTTTCCAATTAGAGACATAATATAAATTCCTCCTAGAGTGTTTTTAGAACGTATAGTTGCTAGTGTGGACTAACCGTTAACAATCAAACCTATAAATTTGTTTGTTATTGTTGCTTAACTATAATAATTCTAATTCAGTACTCATTATTATATAGAAATATGTCTTTGTCAAGAACAACGCTTTAATTAGTGTGAATCACTGTTTCAGTCATATTAGTTGTGGGGTACATAGACTTTATTTATGAAGATAACTAATTAATTCTCAATTAATATAGGTGTTTCTCAATTATACAGTAACTTCTGAATAGAAAAACTATTGGAAAATCATTTGTGCCTATAGTAAAGTACTGGAAGGGCAGAAGTCCTTTAATGAAGGGGGTGACAAGCTATTTTACTGTGAGGTCAAAAGGGGGAATCGGCATGAAAGGTGTTCCGATGCTACAAATGACAGTAGCGATGGCGATTTTTGGGTCCATCGGATTTTTTACAGGGAAAACGGGGATTCCAGCGGCAGAATTGGTTTTTGTACGCTGTATTTGTGCCACGTTGTTTTTAGGGCTCTGCTGGCTTGTCGCAGGGCAACATAAGGTTGAAGTATGGCGGAAGCGAGAGGTCATCCAAACGATTGTATGTGGCGTCTTTTTAGTATTGAATTGGGTGTTTTTGTTCAAGGCGTTTGAAGAGATGTCGATTACAGTTGCGATTACGCTTTATAATTTAGCACCGATTTTTGTGCTAATCATCGGTAGTGTAGTGTTAAAAGAGAGAATGACTGTGCCGTCTTTGCTGGCGATTGTCACTTGCTTTTTAGGAAGTATACTGATCATTGGTATTCAAAATGTTACTTCGTTTACGGATTTTGTGGGTTCAGGTTTTGTTTGGGCGATTCTGTCGGCTGTGTGCTACGCCATGACGATGCTGATAGGGAAAGGGATTACGGGGCTTAGTGCGTATGCGATGACGTTTGTGCAGACGGCGATTGGGATTGTCATGTTATGGCCGTTTATGAACTTTACCGAATTTATAGGGTTAACGGATTCGAATTGGTTATATATCATTGGGACAGGCCTCATACATACGGGATTTGTGTATTATTTGTTCTTCAATAGTTTGCGTAAATTATCGACGGTTGTTATTTCAGCATTAGTTTTTGTGGATCCCGTCGTGGCGATTTTGTTGGATGTACTGATTTTGGACTTTCAGCCATCTGGTTTACAAACGGGGGGCATTCTTCTCATTTTTGGTGGGATTGTTTATACAATTGTTAAACAAGAAAAGGAAGTTGTTTCAAGTGATTGAGATAAAGGGTTGTTGAATCATAAAAACGGCAAGGGAGCCCATCCTTTGTCGTTTTTGGCATAGCGTAGAAAAGTAAAATAGCCGCATGTATGGTATTTGTGTAATGAAAGAAGGGAGGACGCTAAAATGAAGCGATGTAAAGTTTGTAGAAGGAAGCCGGGCATTGAGAGGCGAGTAAATAGTGAAGGCATATTATTCTGTTCAGATGATTGTTATGAGGCATACGAGGACTCTTCTAATGATTATGACCATCCATATATGGATGACTATGAAGCGGTGCGGTTCGAGTATATCGAGTGGATGAAAAATTATGAAGACGACCTTTATGGGTACTGGTTATTTGGGGGTCCTCGTAAAGAAGAATTAGTTGAAAATCTAGACTCCCTTGTATATGAATTTCATGAATATGACAGATTGGAAGGTTCAGACGGCATTTTCTCGGAGGAAATTTATCAGTATTTACTCGCTTTTGAAGACTTGAAGGACGTCATCATCAATTGGGAAGTGAATGAAAGGGAATTGAAGAAACGTAGAAGAGAACTCAAAAGGAAAAGAGAGGAGGAAGGCTAGATGTACAAAAACGGACAGTGCCTGTCACACTTATGCTGAACAGGCACTGTTTTTATCCACATATAATCAATCCGCTTTCCGCACAATAAACCCTAAATGCCGACCGCATTTCCGGTCTTCGCGATAAGAAAATCCCTCTTCGCTTACATACGTACACGTTCGATCCAGCGTGATTTGCTCTGCAGGAATCCCTGCTAACTCACATTGCTTTTTTACCGTTAGCTGATTATCGATATGATATTTGTGGGTTTGATCATTGTAGTACATAAAATCATCCGCATAACCAAGGTCTTTGAATTTCATATAGACATCTTCATCAACTTCAAACTTTTCTTGGCTCAGTGCAGCACCAATTTGGACGTGGAAATCGCTTGGATTGCACTGTTCAACTTGTGTTAAATGCTCAAATAATTTCAACGTGATCTCTTTGACTGTGCCTTGCCATCCAGAGTGAACGACACCGATGAGGCCATTGATTTTATTGTGAAAAATGACAGGGACACAGTCGGCCGTGAAGGTACACAAGACGATATCAGGTTCGTACGTGTAGAGCGCGTCTGTATCCACAATGGCGGTCTCTAGTTGCTTGGCGCCTCGCCCTTTGTCGGCTAGTGTGACCTGGTGGAAATGGGCGCTGTGGGTTTGATAGGCGCAGACGAAGTTGTTCAATTCACACTGTAAGAAATCGGCCAGTTGCTGGCGGTTATCCACGACATGCGCAGTATTTTCACAGACGTGGAGCGCCATGTTGTTGTGTTCAAGCTTGGCTACGTTTTTCATGGTCATCCCTGCAATGAATTTGTCAGTGTTTACGAATATGTTTGTAGTCATGTTAGCCTCTCCTTTTATCATCAATTCACCTAGGAATCTGAAATTTCATGGTAGTCCCCTCGTCAATCACACTTACAATCTCTAACCCTTTTCCATACAATTTCTTTAACCGCCGATTGGTATTTGCGATACCGATGCCACCGATTGCACTAGCCTCGCTTGTAAGAATTTCTTGTAATCGTTCTGGCTCCATTCCCACACCGTCGTCGCTGATTGTGATTTCAGTGTATGTTTCGTAGACTTTTATTTGAATACGAATGGTTCCGCCTTTTATGCGTTTAAGAACGCCGTGTCTCACTGCATTTTCGACGATGGGTTGAATCGACAATGGGGGAATTTGTACATCTGTATCATGATCGATTTCCCATTCGATATGCAGCCGTTTGCCAAATCGTTCTTTTTCGATAAATAAGTACGAACGGGTCAGATGTAGTTCATCTTCTAACTGAATAAGGGTCTGTGTATTATGAACATCAAAGCTTCTCTGTAAATAATTCCCGAACTCGCGAAGTAGCTCAATCATTCGTGCGGGATCGATTTCGGCTAGGGATGCAATGGTATTTAAGGTGTTGAATAAAAAATGCGGCTGTATTTGTGCTTGAAGCAAAGCCGCTTCCATTCGAAGTTGCTCATGGATGGATTGTTTTAAATTGGTTAATGCCTTCACGCGGGATTTTAGTTCCAATGCATCCATTGGTTTTGCAACATAATCATTCGCGCCGGAAAGAAACCCTGCATTGATGTCTTCAAGTTGGTTGCGTGCAGTGAGCAGTAAAATCGGTAATTCTGAAATGGTAAATTGCTTCCGGATCATTTGTGTTAATTCGTAGCCTGACATATGGGGCATCATGACGTCGGAGATAACTAAATCCCATTCGCCCGTATCAATTAGTGCTAATGCATCTCTCCCATTTGTTGCTGTGATGACTTCATATTCTAAGTCTAACATCGTTGTTAAAATTCGTAAGTTAACAGGGTCATCGTCTACGACTATTATTTTCGCCTTATTATCCTTTGTTTTGAACGTGGAAGGAGCAGTATTCGCTAATGAGCTGGGCTTTTCTTCTGTATGAATGGAAGAGGCGACTTCCAACTTGCTTGCTGTTTTGTCCATGGAGACATGGGCTAGTGGAAGGGTAAACGAGAAAACAGTTCCCTTACCAAGAGTAGATGCTACGGAGATTTCCCCGCCATGTAAGTCTACTAGCTGTTTGCAAATGGCGAGTCCCAATCCGATGCCACTTCCCATAGATGTCATACTTGCATCTTCTTGTTGATAGCGTTGAAAAATCTTTTGCTGCGTATCCTCGCTCATTCCGATACCCGTGTCCCGAATATAAATCGTTGCGACACCATTTTTATGAGAGGCATCTATTGTCACAGATCCTTCGTTCGTAAATTTAACCGCGTTATGTAGTATATTCAATAAAATCTGAATGACACGATTCTCATCGGCATCTAGTAGAGGGAAAGAGGTTGGGATTTTTAAATCCAACTGCAGACTTTTACCTTCTGTCATAAAGCGAATCATATCGAGTGCTCCAGCAGTAACTGCATGTAGGTTTACATGTTCTTTATATAGACGAATTTTCTGTTCCTGTAATCGTGTAATATCGAGAAGGTCGTTAAGGGTAAATGACATCTGCTTACCTAAACGAACAAGTAGCTTCAAATTATCCTTGTTCTTCGTTGTTAAAGACTCCGCTTCATCATTTAAAATAGTTTCTGTGATGTTAATAATTCCGTGAAGCGGATTGCGCAATTCGTGAGAGGTGTTCGCTAGAAACTCATCTTTCTTCTTATCGGCTTTTTGCAGTTCCTTCGTTTGTTGGATATTTAAATGAATGACACGTGTATGTCGTTTAAATAGAAGACCAGCAAAAGCGGCTATTGCGATTAAATAATCAAGCGGATAATAAGGAATTTCTAACATATTTGCATTGATTGCAATACCCCACAAAACATTAAATAAATTAACAGTATTAGCAAGCAAAATATAGATTGCATCCGTATTGCCGTTTTTAATAATTCTTAGGACTTGGACGAAAATATATGAATATGAAAATGCATTTAACAGCATAATACTATAGCCGACATATACGATGTATTCAAACGGAACAATCACTAGGAGAAGCGTTAATGTTCCATATAAAGTGAATAGTAATCGGAAAATAGGGCTTTTTAAATTAAAGACATGCCTAATAAATTTGAGAATGAAATACACGGTTCCAGCAAAAGATAGATAGATAAGTTTAAGAGACCAAATTGCATTGATAGGTAATACACTAGTTAATAGTTTATCTTCATCTACTAGTATGGAAAAAGAAGCAAAAATAAGTAATAAACCAAAATAAATGAGTTCTTTTTGAAGTTTATGTTTGCTCATGAAATATAAACCGAAAGCATACAAGCTATGCACGATTAGGATAATCGCTACTAACAATTGCATAGTTTTTGATAAATTTACTTCCTTATTTATCGCTTCTTCCGTTCCTAATTTAATGGAACGTGTAATACCTCCCGCGTGAGCATTTTCATAGTTCGCCACATGAATGGTCATTTCGATTTCTTTACGGTCTGTACGAAAAAAAGCTTTGTATGTACCCAACTTACTTTTATATTGATGGGCAGATTCCGTAGGATGTCCCACTTTCGTAATTAGCTTTCCATCCACATAGATACTAGCAGCTGATGAAATATCTTTAATCCTTATCCCGTATAGTTGGTCGTTACGAGTGGGAAGTAAGATTTTTACCCGGTACGTCCCATAATTAACGGGGGTATCGTCATGTGAAAACGCATCCCAGTTCCCTGGTAAATAAATATAATTTTGGTTGTAATCAGTTTCTGCTAGCTGTCCTGACGTAGGCTTTAAAAGCTGGTTTGGATAAAACGCCCATTCACCATCAAGGGTGATTGTTTGATTGCCACTAAATGCCCAATCCCTCAAATCAATTACGCCATTTTCTACCTCTGGATGGTTGGGGATTTTATAATAGGTGATCCAGCCAATCCGGAAAATGATTAATACAAGAAACACTAAGCTAATTATTAAGAAAATCTTTCTCTGGCTCATAGGGTTATGATTGACCATGATCGATTTCATTCCTTTACTAGAAAATAAAAGTGAAAAGAGCGAGTGCCTAAACCATCTACTCTATTTATACACTTTTCCCACCTGTATCCTATCATATCGAAAGTGTGACACGATGTCTTCTAAGTATTGGTAAATAGGTAGATGAGCAGTGGCTGTCAGGGAGGATAAATGGGAGCGGATTTTTGCGATCTATTCGTAAAGTATTTCCGGACTTCTTGTCGAAAAAACAAGGAGTGATTATTAATCGATAAGAAAATAGTAGGCACCTGATTTGAAACAACATTGTGCTGTTTTAAATCAGGTGCCTTTTTGATAAATTGAATAGTTGGAAATGAGAGGTTAAGGGGTATTTAATTCACATGAAACTTCCCATCCACCTCAACGGTTTCATAAATGTTAATAAACGCATCTTCGTCATGCTTACGCGCAATCTTTTTCACATGCAACGTTTCATAGCGTGTGACGACCATCATTAAAATGTCCTTCTTCTCCTGCGTATAGCCCCCGTAGCCCTCTGTAATCGTAATTCCACGATAGATGGACCCCAGTAGCTCATTGCGGATTAAGTCACCTTTTGTCGTGACAATTTGCATCGTCAATTTGACGTGATCAGTGAAGATCGTATCGATCATTTTACCTGTGATATAGATAGAAAGCATCGTATATAATGCGATTTCCCAGTCAAATACAAAGCCTGATAGTAGGACAATGACGCCATTCATAGCCGTGAGGAGAAGGCCGACACTGAAAGATGTTGTTCTGGAAACGATAATCGCGATAATATCTAAACCGCCGGAAGTTCCCGAGTATTTTAGGATAAGACCAACGCCAAGACCACCAATTCCGCCACCGAACACTGTGGATAGCATGATGTTGTCTGTAAGAGCGACGACAGGGACTACATATAAAAAGGTCGAGAGTGAAGCGACACAAACCATCGTGTTGATGGTAATCGTTTTACCGAGTTTATAGTAGCCTAAAACAATTAAAGGTAGGTTCAGTACGAGATTCAACGCACCTGTGTTAAAAGGAGTGATGAGCCCGAGTAAAATCGCAATCCCGCTAATTCCACTACTCAAGATTCCGAATGGTACAAGAAAACAGTTAAATGCAAAGGCAATGATGAGCGAACCAATGACGACAATTAAGTTTTTCATGAATAGTGAGTCTCCTTTTAAAAAAAATGCGAAAGGGTGACGAAAATCGGATAAACGGATCTCTAGCTGATTATGATAAATAAAAAACCGCCCCTCAACAAAGGGACGAGTTTGTATGCGTAACATCATCCATATTTTGGTGTTTTTTCAAAAGTAAAGTTATGCATCTACCATATGTATTCCAATATAACGGTGGAAAGCTGTCGCAGCTTGCTAAACGCTAGCTTTGCATCTCGGAGGGGATTTTGGGATAAGAGCTATTCATCGACGCTAGTCGATATGTTTAAAAACAGCGTTCTTTTTGTCCTTTTCCTCGTCCTCGACTTTAATTGATTAGATGTAAATTTAGCAGAGAAAAATAGAGGTGTCAACATGTACTTTTCCCTTTGTACTGGTAGGTAGCGGGCCTTCTGCGCAGCTAGTTGTTTCTTGTTTAGGAGTCTTTTTATTCTACCAATTCTGGAAATAATTAAAGCATTCATATGCGTTAGGAAGTATCTATTAGATTGGGAGATTTATTCGATGGTTGGTAGGGGGGGAGAGGTATCTTACGATCGTTTATCGATGTATACATGATTGCGATATATGTATACGTTTATCGCAGTGATGTACACGTAATTGTATACATCGGTACACATTAGCGTATACAAGTGTACAATCATGTACACATTCAGCATTTACTTAGGTATACGCGTATGTACACAAGTTTACGATTTTAGATACAATATTACATCTATGTAAACATTGACAGAATAGATTGACTAATCCACAAAATCCCAGTAATATTTGAATGGCAGGATCGAATAATGAGGAGGATGATTTTTTTGGCGGAAACTCGTATTGCAGCAATTGATGTAGGAAACGATTCGTTGAAAGCAATTTTTGGTAAGTTAGAATTCGAGCTTAATATCCCGAACGTGATTGCTCAGGATATTGCAGATCGCCCGATTATCGGTATTGAAGAATTAAACAACCAAGAGCCTACAGATGGCATTCATCTCCGTTTACACTCTCCGATCTTAAACGATAACAATCGCATTTACCGTGTTGGGAATTTGGCAACAAAAAGCGTGAACTCCACGGAGTTAGATCCAGGCAGCAATAAGTCTGAAGAGGATCAAACCTTGGTCATGCTATTTGCGGCGCTGGCATTAGATGCAGCGCGCGATGAAAATAAAGCCGTATTTAAACGTTCAAATAATGTGATAGAAGCTACGTATACACTTGGCACAGGGCTACCGTTAAGGGAAGTAAAAGAAGGCAAGGACGTGGGTTACCGTTCGCAATTGCTTGGATCTGTTCACCAAGTCGAGTTTTTAGTGACGCCCAAATACCAAGGGGTGAAAGTGAATATTAAGTTTGAAGAAGTGAAGGTGTATCCGGAAGGCTTTGCGGCGTTCATTAACCTCGTGATGGACAACCAGTTAAATATTATTAATAAAGAACTGATTGATAAGCGGATTTTAATCCAAGATATTGGTGGGTTATCGACCGATGTGGCGGTTATTAAAAATCGCAAAGTGGATGACGACAAGGCGCAGGGCTTCAATTTAGGCGTTTCGGAGTCATTGGATACTATTCGTGAAGAAATTTATGCGCGGCATGGTGTGGAGCTAGACAGCCGTTTAGATGTTGTCGAAATCATTACACGCAAAAGTAATCGTAATCATATTATGGTAAAAGGGAGTCGGACAAGCGTTCATGAGATTGTAGATCGTGTGTTGTTGGACTTAGCGAAAAAGCAATATCGTCATTTACGCAACGTTTGGCAGCGTAACTCGCAATCGGAAATTTGCTATTTCATCGGCGGTGGCTCACTTGTCTTGAAAGACTATTTGAAAGCGCTCAATAATAGTTTAGATGGCTACAACATCGACTTCTTTGAGGATGAAAAAGAAAGTGTTTGGATGATGGCCAATGCGTATTATAAATTAATTTCAGATTTCGCCAAAAAAAATCAACAAGTGCACCAGCAAGAAGAGAAACTGGTGAAAGCAAAGTAGGGTGATAGCTTGTGGCAGAAACAGGAATAAAAAGAGGGCAGCCAATTACATTTCGTATCCCATCCGATACATCTGACCATGTATTAAAGCAGTTGCAACAGTTAAAAGAAGTCGAACGGCGCAACTTTTCCAGTAAAATTGCCGAATTTGTTATCGATGGTGTCAATGACTCACTTTTAAAGCATAGAGAAGCGATCACGATACCATTGCCAAAGGGGCTAACGAAAGCGCAACGAGATTGGCTGAAGCACGAGCATTCGGAGGCGCTCCTAGGAAGCGTCGTCTATCAGCTACTAGCCGATCCCGTTCGCACGGCGACTCTCTTGGCATCACTGAATAGCCAGACTGTAGTGGATGAAGAAACCTTTCATTTTCCTGAGGAAACGGAGGTTCTTGAAGAACGTCCAATTCGTGTGGTTGTGAATGATGATGACCTCGACGGTTTCGATTGGCAGCAAGTGCAAGAAACACAGAGTAAGCTTGCTGAAGAAGCGGATGAAATGGACCCACTGGGGGATTTCCTTGCGCAAATGAATAAATGACAGACTGATAGGGTACCTGCGTGGGAAGCGATTGTGATTGATTTACTTGCTAACGTAGTAATAGGTCATTGTGCTCCTTTCTAGAGTGCGCGATGTCAAGGTGTCCTGTACTTTTGTTTCAATAGACTGAATAGCATGTTATACTATCCATAACTTTAAGAGGAAGGAATGATGGGTGGACGATGGAGTACTAATTCTTTGATTCCGAGAAATTGAATTTTTTATCTGAATTTCAGATAAAGCCTCCGGCGGATGTCACGGATTTTTTGGGGAGCTTTTCGAGCTCACTCGAAAAAAATCCGGACGCAACTACGCCAAGGCGTAATTGATTTAAACGGAAAACAGGATTAGTCTGTCCACTTTTACATCATTTCCTTGCTCTTTGCGCATGCAACGGGCTTTTTAGGGAACAGCAATTATGCGGTGGCATAATTAACAGTGGATATGTAGCGACTAATCCTTCCGATTATGATTTCGGAGGGATTTTTTGTCCCTCTGTTTGAGGAGGAATGGCTATGCTATTAGGAACGTTAAATGAGTTATCCGTTGTGCATGGTGAAACGGTGATTTTCGATAGGGTGTCTGCTGATATTCCAGAAGGGGCTTGCATTGCGATTGTTGGGGCGAATGGTGCGGGGAAGACGACGTTACTTTCATTGTTGGCAGGAGAGCATGTACCGACATCGGGTTTGATTAGTTGGAATGGTAAGGCGCCGTCTGTAACGTATTTTAGGCAGGAACAGGAAGTTGAAAGTAGGGTGGATTGGGAACAGGCAGAGACGCAGTTGTATCGGAAGAAGTGGAAAGTACCTGAACGGGTCGTGTACGATTCTGCGAGTGGTGGCGAGCGGATGAAGTTGCGCCTATCTGCTGCGTTTGCTGAAAAGAGTTCGCTAGTGTTGTTGGATGAGCCGACAAATCATTTGGATAGTGACAGCTTGGAAGAGTTGATTCAGCTAGTTAAGAAGGATAAGCGCACGTATATCATCGTGTCACATGACCGGTATTTTATAGATCAAACAGCGGATATCGTTTTTGAGATTGAGTATGGCAAGTTGACGGTATACAAAGGGAATTATACGTATTATCGCAAGAAGAAAGCTGCTGATCGGGAAGCTCATCAGAAGCATTATGAACAGCAACAGCGCAAGATTGCGCGGGTGGAAGAGCAGCTTGATGCGTTAGGGGATTGGTCGGCGAAAGCACACGCGGAATCGACGAAAAAAGGCGGAGGAATGATGGGAGGGAAGGAATACTTCCGAATGAAGGCGAAAAAGCGTGATGTGCAAATTCGCTCGAAGCGCAAGCGGTTGGAGGGGGAGTTGGAGAAGGAGCGTATCGACAAACCAGAAGATGAAGTGAGTGTGTCTTTTGACGTCAAAGGGCAGAAGAAAAAGGGGAAACGGGTACTGGAGTTGAAGAAGGTTGGAAAGGCATTTGGTGAGCATACGTTGTTTGAAAATGTGTCGTTTACCATGCAAGCAGGGGAACGGATTGGCCTTGTGGGCTCAAATGGTGCTGGAAAATCGACGCTGTTTCGGATGATCCTTGGGGAAGAGACGTATGACGGTGATTTGTGGAAGACGGCAGGGATGACGATTGGCTATTTGAGTCAGACGGTGCTCGATTTGCCGGATGAGTTGACGATGGCAGCATATTTTCATGCTAATACGTTTGAGGAGCAAGGAATGATTCGGGCGAATTTGATGAATCTTGGGTTCACACAAGGGCATTGGAAGTTGCCATTGTCCGCACTAAGTATGGGTGAGCGTGTGAAAGTGAAGTTGATGCGTTTTATCCTGGAAGGGACAGATGTCTTGATTTTGGATGAACCGACGAATCATTTGGATTTACCTGCAAGAGAAGAGTTGGAAAAGACGTTGGAGACGTTCCCGGGGACATTGTTGTTTGCTTCGCATGACCGTTACTTTACGGAACGAATAGCAGATGGGCTGCTGGTGTTTGACAAGGGAACTATTCAGAAAGTGCCACTGACCTTTCAGGAATGGCAAGGGCGCGGAACTGCGGTCCAACCAGAAAAGACGGCGGAGGAGCGCTTGCGTTTGGAAACGGAGTTGCAAGCTGTGTTAGGGAAGTTGAGTTTGATGAAACCGGGAGATGCAAAGTATGCAGAGTTGGATCGTACTTTTAATGAATTGAGTAGGCGCTTAAGAGAATTTCCTGGGAAATAGGTATGCATAGCAATGGCCGCCTCATTTATGTAGGCAGCCATTGCTATTTCATCATACCGATAGCTGTTTAATTTGTGTGCGTTGTAAGCGTGCAACGAGCACTAAGCCGAGCAATGCACCACTGATACTCGATACCAAAAAGGGCGGCATGAAGAAGAAGGCTGTAGCCGTTGTGCCCATCAGTATTTTTGCATAGGGGACTGCAAGTAGTGAGGCGATGATGCCGGTTCCAACCATTTCCCCAACGGCTGCAAGCCACGTTTTGCCGAAATATTTATAAAGAATACCAGCAAGTAACGCGCCAATCATACCGCCTGGAAATGCGAGTAATGAGCCCGTGCCTGTTAGTATGCGAATGAGTCCAGTTAGAAAAGCAATGATGACCGCTGGAATGGGGCCGAGCATGACGGCTGCGATGACATTGACAGCATGCTGAATCGGATAAGCCCTCGCGATACCCGCTGGAAAGTAAACAAAGGTAGAGCCGGCTACTGCAATGGCAACGAACATCGTCATGATGACCATTTTGCGTGTAGTCACGATAGTTGAACCTCCTGTTGGATGGCGTCTTTAAACTGCCGAGCAGCCCCATAAGGGTCTTCAGCGGAAGCAATAGCTGAAATGAGGGAGACACCTGCCGCGCCTGCTGTTAAAACGGGTGCAAAGTTCGCCGCTGTAATGCCGCCAATGCCGACAATTGGTAAGTCGGGATATGATGCCGTCATCTCACGAATCAAAACGGTTCCGGAGACGGGCTTTGCATCTGCTTTTGACGAAGTAGCATAGACAGGCCCCATGCCAACATAATCGGCACCGACTGCGATAGCTGTTCGCATTTCCTCTTCGTTATGCACGGAAACGCCTAGAATTTTATCTTTTCCGATGCGTTCGCGCACACTTTTTGCTGTTTCATCATCCTGTCCAACATGCACGCCGTCTGCATCGACTGCAATTGCCAAATCCACGTCGTCATTGACGATAAAGGGCACTTGATACTGCTGACAAAGTGCTTTGCATGCTTCGGCGAAACGCTGTTTTTCATCGCCGACTAAAGCGTCAGGTCCTTTTTCCCTTAATTGAAAACAGGTTACCCCACCATGCAATGCCTCTTCTAGTACCTCCAATGGATCGGACGTGGCCACATTGTTACTACCCATAATGAAATACAACTGCAATTGTTGTTTAATCAATGACTACGCCTTCTTTCTGTGCAACTTCGCCACCGCGCTTATATGCCCAATGATTCGTCGGTCCATGTCCAGCACCGAGATCTAGCCCATCAGCAATCGCCGCTTGGATAAAGCGTTTAGCATCGATTACAGCATCAGCAATCGGCATGCCTTGTGCGATTCGTGCAGTCAGTGCTGCAGAAAATGTACAGCCCGTGCCATGCGTATCTTTGGTGTCAATCCATTCGGAGCGGATTGTATAGCGCTCACCGTTCGCCGCAAGAAATAGATCTTCTGCAAAGGCGGTCTGTTGACGATGCCCGCCTTTCATAACGACTGCCTTTGCGCCTAACTGCAAAATGCGTTCCGCAGCCTTGACAACGTCTGCATCTGTCTCAATTGGCATGCCTGCTAATACTTCGGCCTCTGGAATATTCGGTGTAATGACCGTTGCTAATGGAATTAAATCCGTTTTCAATGCCTCCACGGCTTCATCTAATAACAGTGAAGCACCGCCTTTGGCAATCATGACCGGGTCGATAATGAGCGTTGGTGATGCATATGCCCGAAGTGTCTCTGCCACGGCTCGAATGATTTCAGCCGAAAAGAGCATACCTGTTTTTACTGCTCCCACATTGAAATCGTCGAGTACTGCGCGCATTTGCGCAGTGACGCCATCTGCATCAATCGGATAGACGCCGTGGACGCCGAGCGTATTTTGTGCTGTTACGGCAGTCAATGCGGATGTGCCGAAGACCCCCAATTCCTGAAATGTTTTCAAATCGGCCTGAATGCCTGCGCCGCCTCCACTATCTGAGCCAGCTATTGTCATGGCAACGTTTGTCATACGATCGCACCTCCATTTTGATGAATATCCTGTTTGTCTAACGCATACAGCGCATTTAAAAAGTGAGTTTGAAAATCACCAGGTCCTGAAGCTTGTGCCGCTGCTATTTCTCCGGCTTGTTTATAAAAAGTTAAGGCGGTGGCAACTGCTTCTAGCGGTTTGCCAGCTGCCATTGCCAAAAAAGCACCCGCTACGGAACTCAGTAGACAGCCTGATCCAGTGATGCGAGACATAAGTGGATGACCACCTGTAATATGAATTGTCTCTTGGCCATCGGTGACGATATCTCTGACACCTGTCACGGCGACGATACAGTGATGGTTTTTAGCAACCTGCTCCGCAAGTGCAGTCAAATCGGCATCGCCTTCGCCTGCATCGACGCCTTTTGCTTGCCATTGCACACCTGCGATGGCCGCAAGTTCGCCCGCATTGCAACGGATGAGTGTGACATCTACTTCTTCTAAGATGCGTAAGACGGATGTTTTACGGAAGCTAGTTGCACCTGCGCCGACCGGATCGAGCACAACGGGAACGCCGTACTCATTAGCGCTTTTTCCTGCCAATAGCATGGCGTCCACGGTGTGTTGTTTGAGTGTGCCAATATTTAATACGGTACACGAGGCAATCGCTGCGATTTCCGCAGCTTCTTCCACTGCATCTGCCATGACGGGGGATGCCCCGAGGGCTAGCAGTCCATTCGCTTGGAAATTGGCCACAACGATATTAGTGATGCAATGCACGAGTGGTTGTTGCTCGCGTAGTTGTTGTACGAGGTGTTGATGGGTCATGTGATTCATTCCTCCACTCCTAATTTTTGAAAACAAAAAAGCCGCCTCCTGAACGTAGTTAGGAAGCGGCCATGATGGTTTGGTTAACAAATTATCGGCGCGGTCCCACTTCCCTACGCTGGTATGATCCAGATCAGGTTCCAAGGGTCCGCATATGCATATGCGTCTCAGTCTTACAGAAGACACCCCTAGTGGCAAAAATATAATTCAATTTTCAACTCCACTATACCATAATTTCGGTTGCTGGCAAGGGGATATTCATTTAATTCAATCTATACAGCGCATCATCATCTGCCATAGGTTGCCCACGTCCATCTGTGTTGTTTGTGATGAAATACAGCGACTCGCCGTCTGAAAAGACGTCTCGAATGCGGCCGTAGCCCTCAATTTCTTGTAGCAACTTGCCATTTTGAGGATCAATGACGAGAATGGCTTCTCCTCGCAGTGCGGCAACGTACAATAATCCATCATGAAAAGTCATGCCAGAGGGGGCCCATGTTTCGTTGGAGCCGGATGTCAGAAGCGGTGTTTGCATACCCACTGCCGTCTCAGTACCTTCAATAATGGGCCAACCGTAGTTGTTGCCTGTTTCAATCTGGTTGATTTCATCATTTGCGGATTGCCCATGCTCGGATGCAAACAATCGTCCGTTTTTATCCCAGGCGAGTCCTTGCGGATTGCGATGCCCAGTGCTAACGATTTCGACGGTATTGTTGGGGGTGAAGCGAATGATTTTCCCATTGTAGGATGCGGGATCTTGTGCTGTTTCAGGGGTGGCTCCGTCGCCGATCGTTGCGTACAATACACCATCAGGAGAGAGCGCCAGTCGCCCGCCGTGATGGACAGGACCGGATTCGATATTGTCGAGCAGGATAGCTTGTTCATGCCAAGAAGTTCCATCGTAACGCAACGTCACAATGCGGTTGATGGGGGTGCCTTCTTTATCGTAGGTGTAGTAGGCGAACGCCTCATGCGATTCTGGGAAATCTTTTTTTAACGTGAAGCCGAGCAATCCTGATTCAGCGACGGATGCTAGGGGTGCCGAGAGGTGGACGTCTTCACGGAGCTGTTGTCCATCTTGAGTAATTTTTACAATGGCTCCAGCTCTCTCGGAGATGAAAAAGGTCTGATCTACGTGTTGAATCGACCAAGGTGCTTTGAGTGCCGTTGCTACTTTTTCAGCCTGATAGAGAGGGGGCCCTGAAGTGGGCTGCTCTTGTGCTATACAGCCTGTAGCAAGCAATAGCAGGAACAATAGGATAAGACGTTTCATAACGAATCCTCCTCACGCATTTTTTTCAGTATATAACGGAATTTGTGTTGAAGATAGAGAGGGGCGTTGAAAAAATTGCAAGTACTTGTATGAAAGTTGGATAGGATTGGCATGCTTTAGGCTAGATAGGCTAACCCTATGAATAACGACATAAATGGCGCGGAAGCACCTAGTAAGCGTATTTGACGAAGTAAAGGAGGACGAGAGATGGCGGATGACAAGAAAGGTTTATCGAGAAGGGATTTTCTCAAGACGACTGGTGTGGCGACAGGAGCTCTTGTAGGAGGGGGGCTCATTGGTGGCCTTGTTGGTTATAACGTCAAAAAGGAAGGCAAGGTTGCGGGAACGAAAGGTGGTGGTGAGACGCATGAAGTTGCGAACAATCGAGGCCTGATGTTTTTTCAAACGATGGCCGAGTTCAATGTATTGTCTCAGGCTGTTGAACGGATTTTCCCAGAGGATGACCTAGGGCCGGGTGCAATCGGACTTGGTGTACCGTATTTCATCGACAACCAGTTAGCAGGGAATTATGGCAGTAACGTCAAGGAGTATATGCAAGGTCCTTTTTTTGCCGGGGAATCTACGCAAGGCTATCAAAGTAGTTTGACGCGAGCGGAAATGTTTCGGCAAGGTATTTTGAAGATGGAAGAGGAAGCAAAAAAACGCTTCGATAAAAAATTCGTCCAGCTTGAAGGTAGTCAGATGGATGAAATCATTACGGCATTCCAAAAGAACGAAGTGGAGATGAGAGGTGTATCTTCAGAGTACTTCTTTAAGGTTCTTCGCCAAGCGACGCTAGAAGGAGCTTATGCGGACCCGATTTATAACGGCAACATCAATATGGAAGCATGGCGTATGAAGGATTTCCCGGGCAATCAAATGACCTATCTGGCGGATATTGAGAGTGAAAAATTCATGAAATACGATCTGAAATCGCTAAGCAATATGGAACATTAAGGGGCTATTATATGGTAACAACATTGGAAAAAGTAGATGTCGTGACGGTTGGTGTTGGTTGGGGTGGCGGAATCATTGGTGCGGAATGTGCCAAGGCAGGATTGAAAGTAATTGGGTTAGAGCGAGGGAAATCGAGAGGGACGGCGGATTTTTCATTAATTCATGATGAGTTTCGTTACGCGATGCGTTATGATTTAATGCAAAATCTGGCGAAGGAAACGATTACGTTTCGAAATGATCGGAAAATGCGTGCACTGCCGATGCGACAGATGGGTTCGTTTCTGCTAGGTGAAGGGCTCGGCGGTTCGGGTACGCATTGGAATGGCCATACATGGCGTTTTCTACCGTATGATTTTGAAATCAAAACCTTAACAGATGAGAAATATGGGAAAGACAAGCTCTCCAGTGACTATTTGCTGCAAGATTGGGGTGTTACATACGATGAGCTAGAGCCTTATTTCGATAAATTTGAAAAGATGGCGGGCATCTCTGGAGAAGACAAAAACCCTTTCTGGGGTAAGCGTACTTCTGATTTTCCGACTCCGCCGATGAAGAAAACACCGATTCTGAAAAAATTTGAAACGGCAACAAGTAAGCTCGGTTACACGCCGTTTATGCTACCATCGGCTAATCTATCTGAAGCCTACACCAATCCAGATGGTGAATCGCTTGCCCAATGCCAATATTGCGGCTTTTGTGAGCGTTTTGGCTGCGAATACGGTGCGAAAACGACTGCCGAGGTGACAGTTATTCCAACTGCACAAAAAACAGGCAATTACGATGTCCGTTTTCATGCGAATGTGGTGGAAGTAATGAAAACAGGCAATAAGGTAACAGGCGTAAAGTACATCGACACGCAAACAGGCGAAGAATTTATCCAGCCGGCTGAAGTGGTTGTGCTTACAAGTTATGTGATGAATAATGCCAAGCTACTCATGGTGTCGGGCATCGGAGAGATGTATGATCCGGATACTGGTAGAGGAACATTAGGCAAAAACTATGGTTATCAAATATTACCAGGCGCAACAGGTTTCTTTGACGAGCAAATGAACGTCTTCATGGGTGCCGGGTCACTAGGGATGACGATTGATGACTTAAATGGTGACAATTTCGATCATACAGATTTAGATTTCATCCATGGAGCGAGCATGTCGATTACGCAAACAGGTGTGAGGCCGATTGCGTCTAACCCGCTTCCACCTGATACGCCTGTTTGGGGTTCGGAATTTAAGAAGCAATCGATTTACAATTATACGCGCACATTGAGTATTGGTGGCCAAGGTGCTTCCATTCCACATAAGGAAAACTTCTTGTCGCTCGATCCGAATTACAAAGATGCGTACGGCGTTCCGTTGCTTCAGTTGACGTACAATTTCACAGAACAGGATCGAAACTTGCATAAGTATTTGACGGAGAAATCTGCGGCCATTATGAAGGAAATGGGTGCGAAGACGGTGATGCCGGGGAATCCATTGACGAATTATGACATTGTCCCGTACCAGACGACGCATAATACAGGCGGCACGATTATGGGCGCAGATCGCGATACGAGTGTGGTCAACACACAATTACAGCATTGGGATGCTGAAAATCTCTTTGTCGTAGGTGCCGGGAATTTTGCGCATAATGGTGGTTACAATCCAACGGGAACGGTTGGTGCACTCGCTTATCGTGCGGCTGAAGGCATCGTGAAATACAGTAAAAATGGCGGATCACTTGTATAACTTATTTCAGCTGAAGCCTCCCATTTCTATGGGGGCGTAATTGATACAGGAAGGGAGTCCTAGACAATGAGTTTGGCGAGTATTGGCGTACCGGGTTTGATCATCATCCTTGTTATTGTCCTTATCTTATTCGGGCCAAGAAAACTGCCCGAAGTAGGAGCGGCAGTAGGGAAGACGCTGGCAGAATTTAAGAAGTCAGCACGGGATATTATCGATGATGAAGAAGTAGCAGCCCCAAAGGAAACAGAGAAGAAGCGTATTGATCTATAAGCAATGGCGAATAACAAAAGATCCGTTGAGGAAGAGATGTAGTTCCTTGGCGGTTTTTTTGTGACTCTACGAGGAAGGTTTGCATGAAAATTCTCTATTTTGAATGTTATACTTGGGCGTATGAACAAGTATAACATTCGGAATGGGAAGTGGTGCATTGCTGTGTGAAGGGTATTCAATGAAAGATGTTCAGTTTTGGCAAATTGTTTTAGGCTTGGGGTTCGCCTCGATGTTTATATTTGCTGCGATGTATGCTGTGCAGCCGCTTCTACCAGTGTTTACGCAGGAATTTATGATTCCGGTATCCTATGCGAGTATGTCATTGTCGATGACAACTATGGGATTGATTATCGGCTTGGTTGTCCTTGGGTTCTTTTCGGATCGGAATGGGCGTGCAATGTATATTAAATTATCGTTAATTGGTTCTGCGTTACCCTTTTTAATTATGCCGCTTACGGATTCATTTCTGTTGATTGTCATTTTACGATTTATCCAAGGATTCGCGCTTGCGGGTGTTCCTGCCGCTGCATTGGCCTATATCAGTGAGGAGATTCATAAGCAATTTACGAGTGTTGCAACGGCGCTCTATATTTCAAGTAATGCTCTGGGCGGGATGATTGGGCGCGTGTTGACGGGATATATAACGGAACATTTTTCATGGAAGATTGCATTTTACATACTTGCAGCTATCGGGACAGTTGTGTTCATTGCTATTTTATTCATTTTACCAAGATCACGCAATTTTACTGCAAGCCGCGCGAGTTTTACGAAAGACATCGAGGGCTTTTTGTATCATTTGAAAAATCCAGCGCTACTGCTCGTCTTTGGTCTAGGCGTTGTTTTACAACTATCCTTCACAGGTATTTGGACGTATTTACCGTTCCATTTATCAGCACCGCCATTTTCACTGTCGCTTGAAGCAATTTCCTATACGTTTTTCGCGTATGGACTGGGCGTGATTGGTTCACCTATTGCAGGTTGGCTAGCGGGAAAGTTTGGCTTACAGAAAATCCGGATTGTCGGCGTGTTCGTTTTATCGCTTGGGATTTTGTTGACGATGAGTGCGTCTATTGTGGTCATTGTAGTTGGTTTATGTGTAACATGCCTCGGTTTTTTCACTGCTCATTCATTGACAGCGGCTTCCGTGAGTAGGGAAGCGACGCATCATAAAGGAAGTGCTTCGAGTTTGTATCTCGTGTCGTATTATGTAGGAGTCGCCGCAGGGAGTACGTTACTCGGCCCTTTGTGGGAAATAATCGGGTGGACGGGCCTGGTGTGGTTTACGGCGATTCTTCCTGTCATTTATATTGGAATCGTGACTATGAAAAAAGGAAGAACAGTGACCTCGTGAAGGTGCTGTTCTTCCTTTTTTACGGATTAATAAACTGGGTGTAAATGGGTATGCTATGCAAACCGCGCAAAGTCGTTATCGAAGCGCGAAATATTGAGCTTCAACTGTGCGTACGGAGCCAGCCGTCGTACAAAGCATTTTCCAGTTCTACTTTATTTAAATGATTCCGGAACGACAGTTAAATCAATGCCCCATACGAGCGGCAATAAGTAATAAATCGCCAGCGTAACGAGTATGACACCGAAAACATTCAGCGCAAAACCGGCCCTTGCCATATCTGTAATGCGTACGTAGCCGGAGCTGAAAACAACCGCGTTTGGCGGCGTTGCAACGGGTAACATGAAGGCACATGATGCAGCAACACCGGCAGCAATCATCAATGCGTATGGATGTATACCGAGTGCAACTGCAAGTGAAGCCATAATCGGATACATCATAGAGGCGGTCGCTGTGTTTGACGTGATTTCTGTTAAGGCAAGAACGAGCGCACAGACGAGTAAAATCATCACAAACATGCTAACACCTTGCAGTCCCATTAGCTGTGATCCAATCCATTCAGACAGCCCTGAACTTTTGAAGCCTGAAGCAATAGCTAGCCCTCCGCCAAATAATAGAAGAATGCCCCACGGCAATTTCACCGCAGTTTCCCAATCAAGCAAATGATCTCCTTTTCGATTGACGGAAGGGATGATGAATAACAGGATGGCGAAAATGACTGCAATGATGCCATCGCTAAGTCCGTCGATGAACCTTGACAGTAAGAAAGAACGTGTAATCCATGCGAGCGCTGCCAAAATGAAAATCGTGAAAACAAGTTTTTCTTCTGCGGAAGCACGCCCTAACTCTGCTTTTTCTTTATCAATAACGGCTCTTCCACCCGGTAATGTTTTCAACTTCGACGGGAAGGCAAGCTTGACGAGATAGAACCAAGTGATGAAAATAAATGACCAGGCAAGTGGTACACCGAAGAGCATCCACTTAGCAAAAGACAATTCGATGCCATACATTTTATTAATAGCACCCGCGAGTAGTGTGTTTGGCGGTGTCCCGATTAAAGTCGCGACGCCTCCAAGTGAAGCTGAATAGGCTATTCCAAGCATTAATGCTTTACCGAAATTAAAATTTTGTCTAGATGTATCGATACTAGGGTCATCTTTCAAGGCATCTGATACCTGATAAATAATTGCGAGGCCAATTGGTACCATCATCATAGCCGTTGCTGTGTTGGATATCCACATAGAGAGGAAACCAGTTGCAACCATGAAGCCGAGGACAATACGATCCATATTTGTTCCAATCGCAGAAATAATCGTCAGTGCAATCCGGCGGTGTAAATTCCATTTTTCCATCGCAAGGGCAATCATGAATCCGCCCATGAAGAGGAAAATCGTTTCGTCGCCGTAAGAAGACGCTGTTGTATGCATATCCAACCCTTGCGTTAACGGGAATAAGACGAGTGGTAGTAAAGATGCAATGGGAATTGGAATCGCTTCTGTAATCCACCAAGTTGCAATCCATAGCGTACTTGCTAAAACGGCTTTCGCTTCAGGAGAAAGACCTTCAGGATTAAAGAATAGTAATGTTAGTGCGAAAAGAATCGGTCCTAATAAGAGTCCAATTAGCTGAGGTTTTGTATAACTACGCGGATCTCGTCCGCCACCTTCTGTTTTGACATCTGTAGACGGACTAGTGCTTCCGCCGCCATTTGCCATTTCAGATGAATTGGGATTGAAGAAAAATCGGAACATATCTTTTACTTGGTCATGCATCGTCCATAACCTGTTCCATGTTGTTAAAAGCATTGTATTCCTCCTGATCGTACATTTTTTCGTGCATAAAACTCCCCACGGTGGAAATGATAACCAAGGCACGAATCTTCACATTATACTAAGGTTTCAAACTTTCAACAAGTTCTAATTTTAAAGAATAAACATTTATAAAAAAATAAACCGACACCCCGTAGGATGTCGGTTTATTAACCGAATAGTCTGTTATTGATTGCTTTGTGAACCGTTTTTCATCGGAAGTGTACCTGCGAACGACTCTACCTGTTTCATCAATTTATCTCTAGCGCTTTTGTTTCTCATTAAATAAGCTGCGCCAAGTCCGAGTGCTGCCATCGCCATTTTCTGCATATGAAAAATCCTCCTCCTCACTCGTCTAATTTTTACTCCTTGTTACTATCCCCGATTTCGGGTAACCTACTCAAAAAGCGGCCAAGAAGATTGTTCCATAAAGGAGTGTAAGTGGAATTTTTGCGAAAAAGAATCCCGTTGTTTTAGCTATGGGGCGGTCAAGTACTTCAATCTTTATAATTGGTTAGTGATAAATTGAATTTGCAGATTTTAAACTTTCCCGGGAAATAATAACGCAGTAGCCGTTTGGGCTGTATATTATAGCTGTGTTAAGGAGAAGTCTGAAAACAATAATTGTGGGTAGCTAAAACATGTAATACACGGGCTTCTATTGCATATCACACACCGAAATCCGTTCATATATATGAAATAGCTATTCAGCGCAAACCGGCAGTTGTGCAGCAGTAAATTGCATGGGAATAAAAACACGCCTAGATTAGCATCCTAATCTAGGCGTGTTGTCATCAACGACTACTGTCATTCACAGGATTCGCAAATCCAGTAGGAGCACTCGCTTTTTGAGAGGCTGGTACTGTTGTTGCTTTTGGTACTAAAAACATGATGGCAACGAGCGCAAGTACCGCGAAAATCACATTGGCGATAATACCAGCAGAAGCAGCCTTTTCAATATTGCCGGAGTGCATCAATGTACCGTACACAGCCGCAGAGATTGCAACCCCGAAGGATCCTCCGAGTGAACTTGCCATTTTGTAAATCCCTGAGGCAGAACCAACTTTATCCTCAGGCGCACTTGATACCGCAGTATCCGTGGATGGCGTTGCGTACATACCAAGTCCCGTACCAAATAGGATAAATCCAACAAAAACTACGACGATATACGCCATGTCTGGTAAAAACGTCAATGCCATCGTCCCGATTCCGATTGCCGTCAGAATGGAACCGACAACCATTGGCAGTCTTGCACCAGATTTTTGTAAAATTTTCTCCCCAACGCGAATCATGATGAGGACAGAAACTAAATAACCGATCGATAGCATACCTGATTGAAACGCTGTAAATCCGCGACCCACTTGGACATACGTATTCGCGACAACAAGTGTCCCCCCAACAGCATTCAATAAGAAGTTGGAAATCGTTGCACCTGTGTATGGTTTATTTTTGAATAGATTGAAATCGATGAGCGCATGTAATTTGCCTGTTTCGACTTTAATGAAGAACAGCATCCCAATCACTGTTGCAACAATTAAGCCAATTGTCAGTGGACTTGTCCAACCGAAATCAGCACCGCGTGTAATGACGACATTCAGTCCAATCATTGTAAAGACAAAGACGACTAACCCTGTAAAATCGAAGGGTCCGGAACTTTGTTGCGTTCCTTTACTTTCAGGCGTGTCTTTCAATAAAACCATCGCAAGAAGCGCGAAAATGATAGAGAACACAAAAATCCATTTCCAGCCCATATACGTGGCGATTGCGCCACCTGCGAATGAACAAACACCCGAACCACCCCAAGAACCGATGGACCAGTAACTAAGTGCGCGCTGTCTATCAGCGCCTTCAAAATATGCACGCATTAAAGCGATTGTTGCTGGCATAATACAAGCGGCGGATACCCCTTGAATGATCCGTCCAATAATTAACAGAGTGGCACCATTTGCGAGCACGAGGCAAAGGGAACCGATAATACTCAACACAAGACCGAAATAGGTCATTTTCTTTCGACCAATTTTATCGGCAAGCCCACCCGCAGCCACAACGAAAATACCTGAGAAGAGCGCCGTTAAGCTAATTGCAATATTAAGTATGCTCAAGGAAACACCTAAATCTTCTTGAACGGCAGGAACAACATTTACCATAGATTGCGCAAACAGCCAAAACGTTATGACGCCGAATACAATCCCGGTAATCATTTTATTTGTACCTTGATAGTTTGTAGCCATAATCATCCTCCTTAAATGTAGAAAGCAGCTTTCATCAATTACGCCTCGGCGTAATTGCATCGAGATTTTTTCGAACTTGCTCGAAAAGCTTTCTTTAAAAAAATCTGTGACATCCGCCGGAGGCTTCATCTTGATTCAGCGGGTGTTTGAACACCCGCTGAATCAAGATGAAAGTCTTCTTTCGTCTGTCGAAATTTTATATTTTCTTACTTTAGCATAATGAAGCGACCGGGTGAAGGAGAAAAACGTAGCTTTCTATTTTAAAATGATTGCTAATTATGAGAATAATTGGTGGTATCATTTTTCCAATCCCTTACGTAGTCGAGTAGCATCAGTAAAACCAAGATTCTCTCACAATGGATACCGCAAATTTTGAAAGGTGCCAATGTGAACGTTTATTCAAAGTATGGACACAATTATATCGCGGTATAATTTATTTGTGCTGCTAATCAAAGTGCAACAAACTTGTCATTCGGTTTTTTTGTGAGTAAATACGAACGATTTATTTGTTTTCATAGTATTTTATTAGGGTAGTTAGAATATATCCTATCAATGAGTGGAATTCAATACCTAATGTTCGTCTTTTGGGTATTGGATTAAATACAGAAAAATCCGACCAATTATGCTGTATAATGATTTTAGAGAGCTGTAAATACATATTTTAGTGCTTGGGGTCACGGGGAGGAGAGGATGTTGGAATGCATAAAGTGTTAGTTGTTGGCGTGTCTGCAGGTGTTGGCAAGTCGACTTTTGCACGTCGATTAGGTGAGTTGACAGGTCTTGAAGTGACGCATTTGGATCGACTGTATTGGAAGCCGAACTGGGTGGAGGCTTCGGCTGAAGAATTTTCAGCGGCGCAGCAAAAAGTTGTCGAAAAGGATCAGTGGATTATGGAAGGGAATTATACGGGGACGTTTCCTATCCGAGAAGCGCATGCAGACACCTTGATTTATATGGAACTTCCGCTTCGCGTCTGTTTATATCGTGTGTTGAAACGTCGTGTGCAATACCATGGAAAAACACGGCAGGATATTGGAGAAGGTTGCCAAGAGAAGATAGATTGGGCGTTTTTAAAATTCATCGTCACAACGTATGGAACGCGGAAAAAGACGATGCAAGAGCGGATGCAGCGTTTTGCAGAACAAGGGAAGACCGTTCATTATTTGACAACAACTGCGCAGATTGAGGGGTTTTTAGCGACGTATCGTAGAGGAGTTTATGCAAAATAGTATTAACAGGAATGATTATACGTAGTAAAAAGCCGATTGTTTAGATGACAATCGGCTTTATTCATCGTTTAAAACAGGCTCCTGTGTCATCCATGTCTTCGACCAATTTTCGATTTCTTTCATAATAGGTGTGAGGGACATGCCTTTTTCAGTTAGAGAATATTCGATTCGTACGGGGGTTTCGGGATAAACTGTGCGAACGACAAAGCCTTGTTGTTCAAGGTCTTTTAACCGTTCTGTTAACGTTTTTCCGCTGACACCAAGTTTGTCCGTCATTGTACAAAAGCGTTGTGGTCCTGTCATGAGCTGATACAAAATAAGGGCAGTCCAGCGTTGACTTAGGATAGAGACAGCTTTTTCAAAGCGTGGGCACAGTTCAAATTCGTTCATATAATTGCAACTCCTTTGGTGTGAATGTTCATGTGTTGACAATAATCATTGTAACATATAAAGTTAGTTACATAAAGTAAGTTACTTACCAAAATACTAATAGGAGGAATACACATGAATTTTCATAAAGCGCCACAGATTTATACAGGAGAAGTACATCTCAATGTAATGGATTTAAAGAGGTCGATTCAATTTTATCAAGAAATCATTGGCTTTAAAGTACTGGAGGAAGCTGCGAATAAAGCAGTACTAACAGCGGATGGCAAGACACCGCTACTGATTATTGAACAACCCGAAAATGTTACACCGAAAATGCCACATCAATCGGGGCTTTATCATTTCGCATTACTATTGCCGACAAGAGCTGATTTGGGTGCAATTATAAAGCATTTCATCCAGCTTCAGGTACGGCTTGGAGCTTCGGATCACTTGGTGAGCGAGGCGCTTTACTTGTCAGATCCGGATGGCAATGGCATTGAAATTTATACAGATCGTGATCCGAGTGTTTGGAATTGGGATAATGGTAACGTGGCAATGAGCACGGATCCACTAGATGGAGAAAGTATTATTGCGGAAAGTGCAGCCCAGACATGGGATGGCCTTCCTGCTGAGACGGTTATGGGGCATGTTCATTTACATGTAGCGCATTTGCCTGAAACAGAAAAATTCTACAATGCGCTTGGCTTTGAAGTGGTTACGAACTATCCACAAGCGTTGTTTATGTCGAATGGAAAATACCATCATCATCTGGGCTTGAATACGTGGAATGGTGTAGGGGCGCCAAAGCCTGCTACAGGAAGTGTTGGACTCCAATCATTTGCGCTCGTTTATCCGACAGAAGACGTGTTGAATGAGGCACTTGTGAAGGTGGAGGCACTCGGGGGAAAGGTGGAATCTAACGGAAGTGGATTTGTAACGGAAGACCCTTCTGGCAATCGTATGATTTTGCGGGTTGGCTAACTTACAATGGGGGCGGAGGCCTAGTATTGAAGTCGAATATACTTGAAGATGCACTTGATACATTCTATAGAGAGAGCACAAACGGCGACAGATATAGATGCCGTTTGTGTTCTTCAAATTCTAGTTGTATCTGTGTCCACATTCTATTTATTGAAGCGTTTCCCTTAGCTTTTCAATCTCTTTTAGATCCAAATGTGTTACTCTGGCGATAAAATACATTGAAGCTCCTTCTTTTAACATCTCCAATACAACTTATGTTACACCTTCTTCAATCCCATCCACCTCTGTCTTTGCGACCGCTTCCATCGTTGGAGACCATTCTCCACTATTAAATGTGAATTGTTGTAAATGTATATGCACTTCGATAACGCTATTTTATTTGATGAAAGGGGATACATGTGAGAGTTACTTGAGAAAAATACTCCCAATATTGATTTTGGACAAGTGCGTGTTAGGTGTATAAATGCAGAGTTTTTATCTGAATCCATACCCAAAATGAAAAATGTGAAACTTCCTTCGACCTTGTCCGTAAAACAACGTATACTGAATAGCAATAAGACAAAATGTAATCGGGCTAAAAGGGAGTGGGCTATGTGACGAAAAAATTATGGTTTCAAACGGGTGTTGGCATTTTACTCGCTTTGCTAATTGTGAAATTCTTCTTAGAAATCAAAGGAATATTTTCACCAATACTCATCATTGCAAAAGCGATTTTTGTACCATTGTTACTGGGAGGCGTTCTGTTTTACATTACGGAACCATTACAGCGACTTCTTGAAAAGCGCAAAGTGCCGCGTTGGGGGAGTATTTTGACGGTTCTCCTTTGTGTTGGGGCTGTGGTATGGATTTTCATCTCCATTATTGGCCCGCCGGTTATAAATGAAGTGAATAAATTAGTGAAAAGTGCACCGTATATTGCAAAAGAGATTACCATTCAAACGGAATATGTTTTGCAACATCGAGAAGATTTTCCACCACAACTTAACGAGATGATTGACAAAGCCATCAATTCGATCCAAACGATTGCCGTGGTTTTTGGGAAACTCGTCGTACAATTTTTCCAATCTGTGTTCCAAACCGCTTTTACCCTAATTCTGGTCCCTTTCTTTTTCATTTTCTTATTGAAGGATCATGAAAAATTTGCGCCGTTTATCTATAACTTCTTTACAGGTAAACGCCGAGAGTGGATTAAGAAAACTTTGCATGACATTGATACAGTACTGCGCACATATATCCAGGGGCAGTTACTCATCAGCCTTTTATTAGCTATCATTATGTTTATTGGTTATATATTAATCGGCCTCGACTATGCATTATTACTGGTGATTTTCGCGTTTTTCATGAATGTCATTCCGTTCATTGGGCCATGGATTGCTTTTACACCAGCATTGATTATTGCATTCCTTCAAGATCCGACAATGGTGATTTGGGTCTGCGTAGTTACACTTGTGGCTCAGCAGACGGATAGTAATTTCATCACGCCGAATATTATGGGGAAAACACTCGATATTCATCCGCTCACGGTTATTACCGTCATCTTGGCAGCAGGGAATATCGCAGGTTTCCTTGGGATTCTGTTGTCGATTCCTGTATACGCAGTTGGAAAAGTCGTTGTGAAAAACATTTACGAAAGACGGAAGGAAATTAAATTAGCTGCTACGAAGAATGTGTAGTGGTTTTATCTTCATTCAGCAAATCTTTTTGTACTGAAAGCGGAGCGTCAGCTACAGAAAACTCTCACCTCCATGACCTGCGTCGTGCAGGCCTAAGCCTCCGGCGGATGTCACAGATTTTTTTCGAGCTCGCTCGAAAAAAATCTGGACGCAATTACGCCCCGGCGTAATTGATAAAAGAAGCACACTCCCCAGTGGAATGTGCTTCTTTTCATATCTCGAAATATAAATGCCGATGCAAACTACATCCTGGATTAAACGCTACTGAACATTCGGGGCAGGCTGATTTACAATCTAGGTACTCTATAATCGTTAGTTCATGCCCGCATCCGCCACATAAAATAGCTTTTGTATCGAACTGCTCCTTAGGCCAGACAGCAGGATTGTCGCAACCATCTTCTTCATGGCATTGATAGCAAGGGAAGTACGTATTGCAGCAGTAAAATTTAATGGCGATGCGATCGATTTCCGAATG